>JAJDFU010000423.1 GCA_020528935.1 Saprospiraceae bacterium
ATACAAACCGGTTGCGTATGCCGGTCAGCCACCCCACATCGTCTTTTTCCGGCCCGATGTATCGGAGTTGCCCGGCCTCTTTCAGCGGCACGAAATTTTCCTGCAGAAAGGAGGCTTTTTCGCGCAGGTTGGGATCATAAGCCCAGCGATAGTGCACGGTATTGCTCCAATACGTTGCCTCCGGAAAGGTGGGCATCAGCTTGCCGTCCGCGCGCCGCTCCACCGCGCCGCCGACGTGATCGAAATGAAAATGGGTGAGCAGCACATCGGTGATCGCTTCCCGTTGCAGGCCGTACTCCTCCAGGGAATCGAGCAGGTTTTCTTCGCCCTGCGGTTCGAAGTGGGAGCGAAATTTTTCTCCCTGCTTGTCGCCTATGCCCGTATCCACCAGGATCTTCCGGTCTCCGGTCTCTACGAGCAGGCAGCGCATGGCCCAGGTACAGAGGTTTTTCTCATCGGGCGGATTGAGCCGCTGCCAAAGGGTTTTGGGCACCACGCCGAACATGGCCCCGCCGTCGAGTTTGAAATAACCGGCATGTACTTCGCGAATGTTCATAGATCTGGCTTATGCCGTATAATACCGACAAGGAAGTGAACGGAGACTCCAAACCACTTCGAGTCGAGTACCTACGCGCGTGAGAAGGTTTGGGGCGCGCCCAAACCGTTTTGATTGCGGTATTATCCTTGAAACCCCAGTATAAAAATAAAAAGTCGCATACGGCTTCCATATGGGCTCGATTGCTCCATATGGAAGCGATATAAGCGCGTATTCCCGGTTTTACGGATAAAATGCCCCTAAAGAATATGCCATTTTATCCATGGAACCGTCTGACGAGCAGGACATTCCTGCTTGTCGTTTACCTGCCGGGGGCATGGCAGGCAGGTTGCCCTTAACACCCTATTACAGTTTAGAACTGAATCCGATGCTGGACTTTCCTTTCCTGAGGCTCGACCGCAGCGCAGCCATCCGTATGGCCGTCACGGCAGCTTCCACGCCTTTATTTCCGTGAGCGCCTCCGGCGCGTTCCACGGCCTGCTCCATCGAATCGGGTGTGAGTACGCCGAAGATAAAGGGCATATTGGAGGCAATACTCAGGTTGGTGAGCCCCTGGGCGACCGCCTGATTGATGTATTCGTTATGGCGGGTCTCGCCTTTGATCACGCAACCCAGGCAGATCACCGCGTCCAGCTTGCGCGAAGCCGCCAGCAGGCGGGCGCCGGCCGGCAACTCGAAGGAGCCCGGCACCTGAACGGTGTGGATCTGGTCCTCGGAAGCTCCGTGTTTGAGCAGGGTTTCCACGCAACCCTCGTACAGGGCATGGGTGATCTCCCGGTTCCAATCCGCCACCACTATGCCGATGGCAAAGGGTTCCGCAGAGGGAATATTGGATTCGTCGTAGGTGCTCAGGTTTTGATGTGCACTAGCCATGGTTCAGTAGTTTTGTGATACCGACAAGGAAGTGGTTGGAGTCTCCAAACCACTTCGAGTCGAGTACATACGCGCGCGAAACGGTTTGGGGCGCCCAAACCGTTTTGATAGCGGTATACTAAGGGTTGCTTGCATGCAAGCAGCCCGGTTTTCCCTTAAAACCGAATAAAAAACAGTGGCAGGAAGAAAACAGGCCTCCTGCCACTGTAAACGGAAAATTCCCGGTTTGAGCTTAGCCGGCGGCAACCCGGGCCAGGTATTTTTCGATATCGCGCCCTTCCGGACTGGTCGGGTATTCTTTTTTGATTCGCTCGTAGGCTTTGCGCGCCTCCTCCATATTGCCGTTGTGCTCGTGCAGCAGGCCGATTTTTTTCAGGTAATACGCCACCAGCGGTTCCAATTCACCGGCCTTCACGGCTTTTTGGTAATAATCCATGGCCTGATCCAGGTCGTTCAGCTCGGCGTAGGCGTCGCCCAGTGCACCGAACTTCATAATGGGGAGCACCTCGCCCCGGGGCTTGAAGTCCTTGAGGTAGTCGATCGCCGCTTCGTATTTGCCCAGATGAAGATAAGCGATGCCGGTGTAGTAGTGGGCCAGGTTAGCGGCTTTGGTGCCGCCGTAATTGTCCATGATAGCCAGAAAGCCGTCATAGCCACCGCCCGGATCGGTCAGGGCCAGCGCGAAGGAGTCTTGCTCAAACTGATTCTGGGCCTGAAACATCTGCTCGATGGCCTCCTGATTGCGTTGTTCGCTGCGATAGCGCAGAAAAAGCACTACCCCTACAGCTACGACCACGACCACCAGGGCTCCAAAAATGTAGTTCTGATATTTGGTCATGAAGTCTTGGGCCTGATCCCGGACCTCCACAATGTCCACCAGCGTTTCATCCGCTTTTTTCGGCTGTTGCCTGCGCTTTGCCATATGCGTTTGTTCTCTTTAGGGTCCTCCGGGGAGGACGATTTTCAAAAGCCCCGCAAAAATAAACAAAGATTTGTTTTCCCTCGAAACAGAAGCACTGCAGAACACCTTTACGCGGGGATCAGTCGCGCATAAAGGGGTAATCTGCCTGTACGTAGTTGTCGGTATAGAGTTCGGAGGGGTCGGGTAGGGGAGACTGCTCGGCAAATTCCACTGCTTCGTCAATTTCCTTTTTGATGCGCTCCTTGATGGCATCGACTTCGTCCTGGGAGAGCAGTTCGTGCTCCAGCATGCGCGCCTCCACCGTTTTTACCGGATCGCGTTCCTGGTAGGATTTCACCTCTTCTTTGGTCCGGTATTTCGCCGGATCGGAAACGGAGTGGCCTTTGTAGCGGTAGGTGCGGATCTCCAAAAAGTAAGGCCCTTTTCCGGAGCGCACGTGTTCGGCTGCTTTTTCTACGGCCTCGTGTACGGATTCGGGACTCATGCCGTCCACGGGTTCGGCGGGCATATCGTAGGATTCGCCCAGGGTGTAGAGTTCCGTGACGTTGGAGGTGCGGGCTACGGAGGTGCCCATGGCGTAGCCGTTATTCTCGCAGATGTAGAGTACGGGCAGGTTCCACGTCATGGCCATGTTGAAGGATTCGTGCAGCGACCCCTGCCGGGCGGCGCCGTCGCCGAACATGGTCACGCAGATGTTGTCCGTGCCTTTGTATTGTTCGGCCAGGGCAATGCCGGTGCCGATGGGGATCTGTGCACCCACGATACCGTTGCCGCCGAAGTAGCGCTTTCCCTTGTCGAAAAAGTGCATGGATCCCCCTTTGCCCTTTACAACGCCCGTTTCTTTGCCGAACAACTCGGCCATACAGGCTTTGGTGTCCAGCCCGCGGCCCAGGGCCGTACCGTGCTGGCGGTAGGCCGTGACAATGGCATCGCCATCTTTGAGGGCCGACTCGATGCCCGCCGCAACGGCTTCCTGCCCGATATAGACGTGGCAGAATCCACGGATTTTTTGCTTGCCGTACATCATCAGTGCCCGCTCTTCGAATTTTCGGATTCGGAACATGAGCTCGAACCAGCGGAGATACTGATCCTTGGAGTAGGCCGGTTTGTTGCTTTTCTTTTGATTGTTGGAGGTTTTCTTATTCTTGGTCGTGGTTGCCATAGGTCCGGATTTCGATGGCCTGTAAGATACTGGATAAAACAGAGGGAATAAAATCGGAGATCGCTCCGGGTTCACTATTTTAGCAAAACCGACGAGATGAACGAATCCCTGCATCTGGAAACACTTCGCCTGCTGCATTTCAAAAACTACGAAGATGCATCCCTCACTTGTTCGTCTCAGCTCAATGCATTTGTAGGGCTCAACGGCATGGGCAAAACCAACCTGCTGGAAGCCATTTACTATTTGTGCATGTGCCGCAGCCCCCGGGCTGTGGCCGATCGCCATCTTCCTCGCCGGGGATCGGACTTCTTTCGCCTGGAGGGCCTTTTCCGGCGCCACGGCCGGCAGGAGGCCATTACGGCCAAGCTCCGGCCCGGAAAGAAAAAGACGTTTGAACGCAACGGCAAGCCCTACGACCTGCTCTCCGAACACATCGGTCTTCTGCCCGTCGTATTCATCGCCCCCGAAGACACGCAGCTGATCACCGGCGGGAGCGAGGAGCGGCGCCGGTTGCTGGACAATACCCTTTCGCAGCTCCATGCCGAATACCTGCAGCAGCTGATCACCTACAACAAGGTGCTGGATCAGCGAAACCGCCTGCTCAAGCAGTTTGCCGAACAACAGTCGTTCGATGCCGGGCTCCTGGACGCCTACGATCGTCAGCTCTGGGGTCCGGCAGATTACCTCTACCGGGAGCGGGAGCGTTTCCTGGCCGATTGCAACCCGCTCCCTATCGCGCGTGCGTGCCGCATTCCACGCACGCAGGTCCCCTTTCAGGTGCGGTATAGAAGCCCGCTCCAGGAGCGGTCCATGGCCGACTGCCTGCGGGAGAACCGCGACAAGGACCGCCTGCTGGCCCGCACTACTGCCGGCATACACAAGGACGACCTGGACCTCCTGCTGGACGATTCGCCGGTGAAGCGCTATGCTTCCCAGGGACAAACCAAATCCCTCGCCCTCGGGCTGAAGCTGGCCCAGTACCGGATGTTGCAGCAGGGGAAAAACACCCCTCCCATCTTGCTTTTGGACGACCTTTTTGACAAATTGGATACCGAGCGGGTGGGCAGCCTGCTCGCCCTGCTCCGCGAGCAGGCCTTCGGGCAGGTCTTTCTCACGGATACCGACGAGGCCCGGGTATTGGATCTGCTCCATAGTATGGGAGCTGCCCATCGCACATTCCGTATTCAGGACGGCACGGCCAGTCCCATCGTGATGGCATGAACGCATGGAAAAACTGAAGGACGTACTTCGCGAAATGCTCCAGTACTACCGCCTGACCGGCCGCTGGCAGGAAGAGCGCATCCGAAAGGCCTGGACCGGCCTGATGGGGCCCGTAGTGACCAAATACACCCGCTCCCTGCACGTGATGGACCGCAAACTGATCGTGCGCGTCGATTCCGCGCCGCTACGTCAGGAACTCAGCCTGAACCGGGAGCACATTCTGCAGCGCATCAATGCCCATCTGGGGGAATCGGCAGTGGATGAGCTGATCGTCCGGTAGGCCGCTTCAGCCCGCTCGCGCTCAGGGAACGGCTGTTTCCCCGGGGGCTTCGGCGCCGTTTGCAGATGCCGGTGTGCTGTTGCGGGATACGCCTTTCTTTTTGCCCTTTGTTCTACTCGCCAGCTTGAACGCCTCGTACAGGTTGACCAGCCCGCCGGTCACCGACAATTCCTTGAAGGACACCCGCTCTTCGCTCTCTCCGGGGAGGATGGTCTTTCCTTTCTGGCGGACGGCCGAGTCCATGATGATCTGCTTGACCTGGGGGGCTGTCAGATCGGGGAAATAGGAGCGCAACACAGCGGCTATGCCGGTCACGACCGGGGCAGCCATGCTCGTGCCCTGCAGATCGCGGTACGCGTTGTCGGGCACGGTTGAATACATAGCGGTACCCGGAGCAAAAACATCCACTAAATCGGCACTGTAGTTGGAAAAGTCGGCGGCCAGGTGTTCACCGCCCTGCCAGTCGAAGGCGCCCACTTCGATCCAATTCTTGGCGTAGCGGGGCCCTAACAGGCCTTTTTTGTCGAACCGGTCGTTGGGGAAGTTGTTCTCCAGGTTGTTCTCTTTGCCGTCGTTGCCGGCAGCGTGCACCAGCAGTACGTCCTTCTTCATGGCGTATTTCACCGCTTCGTCCACGATCGCCTTGCGGGGGGAGTACCCCTTGCCGAAACTCATATTGATGATACTGGCTCCGTTGTCCACGGCATAGCGAATGGCGTTCGCCACGTCCTTATCGCGTTCATCGCCGTTGGGAACCGTGCGGATAGACATGATGCGCACGTTGTTCGCCACGCCGTCCATGCCGATGCCGTTATTGCGGATGGCGCCGATAATGCCGGCCACGTGGGTGCCGTGCTCGGCATCCGGCCCCTCTACGTCGTTGTTGCCGTAGTAGCGTTCCTCCGGGTCGGAGAAATCGTCGCCCACCAGGGCGCGCGGGTCGAATTCAGTATTGTAGTAGTAGTTGGCCTGCCCGTAGAAGTACTCGTAGGCATCCTCCACATCGCGCTCCATGGCCTCGAAGGTAAATCCCTCCTCTTCCATGACCGTCTGGGCCATGGTTGCGATCTGGGACTTGAGCGGGTCGGAAGACTGGTAGTTCTTCAGGTCGTCGAGGGTAATGGCCTCGCCCGGTTTGTCGAGGTCTTTCTTGAGGTCCTGCAGGCTTTCTTTGACCATGCCGTAAAGCATGGCATTCTCGGACATGGACTTGGATTTCTTCTCAATGGTCTCGCCCATTTCCCGGTAGTCCTCGTACAGCTTGCGCTCTTTCTTGCCGAGCTCATCGGGCGATTTTCCTTCGAAGCGCTCCTTGTATTTCACGTACAGCCTCGTGATCTCGAGATTGTCGTAATTGATGTTCTCGCCCTTGGCATTCCCGATAAAATTCCAGCCGTGGAGGTCATCCACGTAGCCGTTTTGATCGTCGTCTTTTCCGTTGTCCGGGATCTCGTCGGCATTCACCCATATGACCTTCTGAAGATCTTCGTGCTCGGCATCCACCCCGGAGTCGATCACCGCAACGATTACTTCTTCGCCGCGCCGGGTTTTGATCAGTTCCCGGTAAGTTTTCTCCGTGGATACCCCCGGATAATTATCCTGTTGCAAATCCAGGTGAAACCAATTCTTGGGAGGTTGATCCTGAGCGTGTAGATATAGGCCGGATGTGATGAGCATCAGGCCGAGCAGCCATTGTTTCATGATTGACGGTCTTTTTTTTACGTGCAGTAACGCTTGTACGCTTTTTCAGCCTGCAAAAGTACGTGTAAGTACGACCTTTCGCGAAAAAAATGACAACGCTCCTACGCAGGATGTTCATCTTTACATGCGCAAAACACGCGCAGCATGATCGCTCTATCCGAAGCCCGGCGCAGGGCGGGCCGGTGGTTGTCCTTTTATTTCCAATCCCAAACGATCTACGATATCCATTCGCCGGCCGTCTTCCGCCTGGCCCGGGAAATGGTGGAGAACCGGAAAACCTACTACATTCTGCAGGAAGCCCGGCAACTGCGACGCATCTGGCTGCGCGACCGCCGAACCATCGAGCGCTTACCGCGGGGCGCCGGCAGCCGCGCCGGGCTGGACCGCAGCCCCGTTGCCGTGCGCGATCTGGCCCGGCACATGGCCATTTCGCCCCGGGCCGGCCGCTACCTCTTTCATCTGGCCCGCCTTCGCCACCCCCGTTTGATGTTGGACCTGGGAACCGGTCTGGGGTTTTCGGCAGCCTATCTGGCGGGGGGCAGCCTGTCGGGTACTTGCATTACGGCAGAAGGGTGTGCCCAAACGGCAGCATTAGCCCGGCAGAGTTTTTCGCGCCTGAAGTTGAACAACATTCGGCAGCTGCAGTGCACTTTCGACGAGGCGATCTCCACAGCCGTTTCCGGGGATGCCCCGATCGACCTACTCCACCTGGACGGCGATCATCGCCGGAAGGCCGTGGAGCAGCTCTGGCGGACGGCCCGTCCCCATTTGCACCGGCACAGTGTGGTAGCCATCTCCGATATCCGTTGGTCCGAAGACATGGAATCGGCCTGGGAATGGCTGAAAGGGCAGCCCGGAGTTACGTACACGGTAGATCTCTTCGACCTGGGGCTGTTATTTCTGGAGGAAGGCCCGGTAAACAAGGCCCACTACCGGCTGGTTCCGGCCCGCTGCAAACCCTGGCGGCTGGGGTTCTGGCCCCGCCTCCCGGCGCGCTGAGCAACGCTTGGTTACCAGTTGTTGAAGGAAGCGTTGAAAATGTCCTCTGTGATCTGGGCGAAGATCTCGGAAACGGCCTGTTCTTCGACGAGGCTCAGGTCCTGATCCGGCGGGAAGTCAAAAAAGAAGGAAAAATTGCGCCGAAAGTCCTGGGTTTCGTCCACGTGATTGATGTAGTCCATCTCCACGGTAATGGTGAGGCGGTTCAGGGCAGTAGTTTCCCCGGGCTCGGGCGCTTCGCTGGTCACCCGGTACCCCACAATGGTTCCTTTGAATTCCACGTCCGGGGTTTCGTCATTGGGCACGAGGCGCGACTCGTTGCGGATCTTGTTCTGCAGGTCGTCCGTGAAGCGGGTGGACAAGTTGGGAGGGGTGTTCGGTGCGCGATCCTTGGTGGTGTGTACGTAGTAGGTGCTGAGTTCGGCCGAAGCCGCTGCCGGCGAAAAAGAGTAGCAACCAGTGATCAGGGCCAGGAAACTCAACAGGAGGCCCGCCGGGCCAATCCGATACAACGCGTTGGTAGCCATCAGAGTTGGTATTGCTTGATCTTGCGGTACAAGGTCCGTTCGGAAATCCCCAGGTCTTCGGCCGCTTCCTTGCGCCTCCCGTCGTGTTTGCGCAGGGCTTTGACGATGAGGTCTTTTTCGTTGGCTTCGAGCGAAAGGTTCTCTTCCACGATCTCGCTCTCCGAGTAGTCCTCCTCCTCTTCTTCCCTCAGCAGGATCGGCAAGTCGGAGCGATCCACTTCGGTCGGGTGTTCCCCGCCCCGGCCAAAAGACCGGGAGTCGACCGGGGAAGAGGACCGCTTGTCGCCTTCGCCCAGGCCGAGCAGCTGTCCGGGATTTTGCAGGCGGAGGTCGTTGTTGAGGATCAGTTCGCTGACGACACTTTTGAGGTCATTGAGGTCTTTCTTCATGTCGAACAACAGCTGGTAGAGGATCTCGCGTTCCTGCATGGAGATCCCCCCGCCGTCTTCACTTTGGTGCGGGATCATGGGCAGATGGCGCTGCCCCAGTTGCGGAACGCAGCGGATCATACTTTGAGCATCCAGCAGCGGCTTCTCCGACATGATGGAGAGCTGTTCGGTCACATTTTTCAGTTCGCGAATATTGCCCGGCCAGCTGTAGGATTCCAGTAGCTGGCGGCCATCCTCTGTGAGCCGAATGGGTTCGTTCCGGTAATTTTCGGCAAAATCGCGGGCAAATTTCCGAAACAGGATATAGATGTCTTCCGTGCGTTCCCGCAGTGGCGGAACGTGAATCGGAACGGTGTTCAGCCGGTAGAAGAGATCTTCGCGGAACTTGCCCTTCTGGATCTTTTCTTGCAGATCCACATTCGTTGCCGCAATGATGCGCACATCGGTGTGTTGGATTTTTGAGGAGCCCACCCGAATGAATTCGCCCGATTCCAGCACGCGCAGCAAGAAAGCCTGGGTGTCCAGCGGCATCTCGCCGATCTCGTCCAGGAAGATGGTGCCGCCGTCGTAGGTCTCGAAGTATCCCTTGCGCTCTCCGCTGGCACCGGTGAAGGCGCCCTTTTCATGGCCGAAAAGCTCGGAATTGATGGTACCCTCGGGGATGGCACCGCAGTTGATGGCGATAAAACCGTTGTGTTTTCTCGGGCTCAGGTTGTGGATGATCTTGGAGAACACCTCCTTGCCCACGCCGCTTTCGCCGTAGATGATGACGCTCAGGTCGGTGCCGGCCACGCGCATGGCCGTACTCAGGGCGCGCATCAGGCCCTGGGATTGCCCAATGATACCAAATCGCTGTTTGATCGCCTGGATCTGTTCTTCCATTGCCTTAGGTTGTAAGCTGCCCCATGAGCGTGGCGCTGGTGGCATCCGTAACCCGGACCTGGACGTACATACCCGGCTTCAAGCCCCCGGCCTTGGGAAATACGATCATCTTGTTCTGGGAATTGCGCCCCCGAAAGGCCTGGTCGGAACGCTTGGAGTCCCCTTCAATTAACACCTTGAAGGTCTTGCCGATATCCTTCTGGTTGTGGCGGTAAGACACCTGGTTTTGCAGGCGGATAATCTCCTGCAGTCGTCGCTTTTTCACTTCCAGGGGTACATCGTCCTCGTATTTCCGGGCCGCCAGGGTGCCCGGGCGCTCCGAATAGTAAAACATGTAGGACATGCTGTAGTTGGCCCATTCCACCATGCGGAGTGTGTCGCGGTGTTCCTCCTCCGTCTCCGAGCAAAAACCCGCGATGATATCGGAGGAAATGGCGCAATCCGGCATGATCTCGTAGATGCGGCGCACTTTATCCATGTACCATTCGCGATCGTAGGTGCGATTCATGCGTTCCAGGATGCGACTGTTGCCCGACTGCACCGGCAGGTGAATGTACTTGCAGATGTTCTCGTAAGCGGCCATGGTGTACAGCACCTCGTCCGTGATATCCTTGGGGTGGGAGGTGCTGAAGCGCACGCGCAGGTCGGGATGCACCTGGGCGACCATTTCGAGCAGTTTGGCAAAGGAGACCAGCTCGCCGGTATCCGGATGTTCCCACTTGTAGGAATCCACATTCTGGCCCAACAGCGTTACCTCGCGGTAGCCGCGCTGGTAAAGGTCCGCAGCCTCCGCCGCGATGCTAAAGGCATTGCGGCTGCGCTCGCGCCCCCGGGTGAAGGGCACCACGCAGAATGAACACATGTTGTCGCAGCCTCGCATAATGCTGATGAAGGCCGTCACACCGTTGCTGTCCAGGCGAAGGGGGCTGATGTCGGCATAGGTCTCTTCGCGCGAGAGGAACACATTGATGGCCTCCTCGCCATCCTGAGCGGTGTGTACCAGCTTGGGCAGGTCGCGATAGGCATCAGGACCTACGACCAGATCCACCAGTTTCTCCTCCTCCAGCAATTTGCCCTTCAGGCGCTCGGCCATGCAGCCCAACACCCCGACCAAGGTGCCTGGCCGCTGTTGCTTTACCCGGTCAAACACCTGCAGGCGCTTGCGCACCGTCTCCTCGGCCTTCTCCCGAATAGAACAGGTGTTGATGAGGATGAGGTCAGCCGCTTCCATCTCCCGGGTGGGCACATAACCGACCTCGTGGAGAATGGAGGCGACGATCTCGCTGTCGCTGAAGTTCATCTGGCAGCCGTAGCTCTCGATGTAGAAGCGTCGTCGATCGCCCTCCTCAGCGGACTCCGGATGTCCGCGATCGTATACCGATCCCTGCTTGGATTCGTCAATGGTCTTGGCCAGGCTTTCCAGGGTGGGGTTGTCGTTGTACATGATCCTTTGCTAAATTGAAGGGCAAAAGTACGAAAAATTACGGGGCTTCGTGACATTTTGTCAGCCTAACCCGGATTATTCACGGGAACCGGTGAGTAATGGCGATAAATGGCGGAAAACAGGCGCATTTTCAACCACTTATGTTAGGTTCTTCGATGCTGATACCGGAAGGCTCGCCCGCCCTTCGGGCGGAAAATTCGGTGAATTTTCCGGGTTAAAGCAGATGTTAAAAATCCATAAAACCCGGACAGATCCGTGAATTCTGCCTGCTTTTTGCATCTGTACTAAAAACACAAGTATGAAATCCTACTTCTGGTTTGGTCTTCTCCTACTGATCCTCCCTGCCTGCGGGCAGTCCGGTTCGGGCAGTGCGGAATACGCTGCGGAATCCACAAAATACGACGCCGCCCAAACCGCAGAGCCCGATGAGCGGGCATCCGGTGCGGCCGTGCCCCGGCAGGTCATACGGCGCGCCCGCCTGGAGGTCGAAACCGGCAACCTGGAGCGCACCAGCCGGCGGCTCCAGGAGCTGCTCGCTGCCTACACCGTAGATATTGATGCCGAAGAACACAACCGCTACGGCCAGCGACTGCAGACCCGCTACGTGCTGCGGGTGCCTCCCGAATCCTTTGACACCTTGGTGCTGCAACTCGGCCAGCTGGGGGAGCTTCGCGAAAAGAACATCTCTGCAGATGACGTTACGCGTCAATACGTTGACCTGGAGGCCCGCCTTTCGGCAAAGCGAGCTGCCGAGCAGCGCTATCGCGAGCTGATGAGCCAGGCCCGGAACGTGCAGGAGGTATTGAGCGTAGAGGCCGAGCTGCGCAAGCTCATCGAGGAACTGGAAGCCACCGAAGCGCAGTGGCGAAGCCTGAAGGATCAGGTGCAGCGCAGCACCATCGAACTGGTGCTCTTCCAGCCGCTGGCCCGGCCGGTAGAGGGGCCGACCTCTTTCGCGCGCCGCCTGGGGCGGGCATTCAGCGGCGGGTGGGCCTTGCTCCAGGACCTCTTCGTGGGCTTTATCTCCCTTTGGCCGGTTTGGATACTCTTGCTCGGCCTTTGGTTTGGCTGGAGGAGCTATCGTCGGCTTCGCTCCTGATCACAGATCGAAATCCAGGCGCGCAATGAGGTTGCGAGGCGCCATTATCCGACCCGGACGCACCGAGTATTCCTGGTTCAGCGCGTTGTTGAGGATGAGCGAGGCTTTGAGAAAATCTGAGAACCTGAAGGCAACCCGCGGATTGATCAGGGTATAGCCATTGTTCGAGTCGCCCCAGGCCCGGGATTCTTTGGGGTTGCCCGGCGTAGTGTCGGTGAGGTCCAGCCCGTCAATGGGTACCTGGAGCCAGTAATCGATGGCCGTGATCTGGCTGGCGTGGAAAAACTCCAGACCGATGGACAAGCGGTCGAGCGTAGCTTCGAGATCGGCTTTCAGGTTGTGTTGATTGCGGTATTTGAGCAGGTTCTCCTGAGAGGTGGAGTTTCCGAAATTAACCCGGGCAATACTCGGGGCTTCCCGCTCGCTGGAAAACTGTTCCATGCGCGGATTGATGTACATATAACCCGCTAAAAAGGAAATGGGTGTACCGAGCACCTTGCCGCGGCCCTGGAGTGTTACCTCCACCCCGCGGATGTCGGTGTCGCCTATGTTGATGGGTTGATACACCAGGCCCGCAGAGAGTACGTTGAACTCGATCATGTCCTGATATTGCATCACGAAGGCGGCGATATCCAGAAAGCCCTCCAGGGAAGATACCTGAAACCCCTGACGCAGACCCAGCTCTGCCGACCAGCCGGTCTCCGACTGCAGCTGGGGGTTGCCCTGCACCAGAAAGCCACCCTGGTTGGTGGAGATATGGCGTTCGGCTATGGTCGGGTAGCGGTAACCCTGCCCCCAGGAGGCGCGCACGAAAGACTGTTCAAACAGCCTGTAATTGGCACCCAGCCGGAATACGGGCTTGCCTTCCGTTATGGTAGAATCACCCACAAACCCGCTGTTGCCGATGTATTCGGGATTAACCAGTCTGTTTTGCTCGTAGCGCAGGCCGGCAGAGAGGTTGAGGCGGTCGAAAAACTCCTTTTCCAGCTGAGCGTAGCCGGCCAGGTTGCGGGAGGAAAATCCGGACACGACGGAGGAGATGGTGTCTCCATACAACTGCCCTTCCATGCTGCTGCCAATATAGACCGCCCCGGCTGAAAGCACGAGGTCGAGGTCGTTGAACCTGCGCTGAAACTGGTATTCGGTGTACCAGGTCCGGGATCGATTGGCCTGGTTGTTGGTGATGTTGTTGTCCACGTCGTAATACCGCGTCAGGATGCGGTGGCGGTTGCCCACGCGATCGAAGACGGTAATGCTGGGGTCGATGTTGAAGCGCCGCTGGTTGTTGGTGACGAAGGTCTCGGGTTCGCCCTCGTACTTGGAATCTTCGCTCACCCAATAGAACCAGGAAGAGCGCTCCCCACCGTTGAAATTGCCGTTCAGCGTAATGGATATGCGGTCGTTGAGGCGGTAACGGGTAGAAAAGGACAGCCGCCCGATGTGCCGGTCGGCATTGCGTTCAAAGTTTTGCTCCGTGAGATAAAAGCCGCCCACCACGAGGTCGAACTTCTTGATCTTGCGCCGGTGGGAGAAGGTCGTCGTCAGGGAGAAAGGGGCCGTATCCCACCACTTGTTGTCGCGATCGCGGGGAGAAAAAAAGAAGGTGGAAAAGACCGAGGCCTTGGTGACCGGATCGGAGGTGGCGTAGGCCGTGCGAAAATTGATCACACCGTTCATGGCGGAGGAGCCGTACAGGGTGGAGGCCGCACCTTTGATCACCTCGATCTGGCCGATGTTCTCCATGGGCAGGTCGTCCCAGTTCGGGAAGCCCGCATCGGGCTGCAGAATGGGAATATCGTCCATCAGGAGCAGGACCCGACTGCCCGCACCGGCCGAAAAGCCCGATCCGCCGCGAATATTGGCCTGGCGGTCGATGACCTGCACGCCGGGAATCTTTTCAATGGCCTGGTCCAGGGTCTGCTTGCTCGTATTCTCCACCAGCCCCGGCTGAAGGACTTCCATGGATACGGTTACCTCGCTCAGGGCTTTCTTGTATCGCCCACTGGACACGGTAGCCACATCCAGCACCGTACTTACCGGACGCAGATCCTGGTTCAGCTCTATGGTTTCACCCGCCTCCAGGCTAACCCGCTCCGTCACCGACTCGTAGCCGACGTAGCTGAAAGTAACCTCGTACTCGCCCGCCGGCAGGTTCAGGCTGTAGCGGCCATTGATATTCGTGGTTACGCCATTCGTGCTATCCACCATGACTGTCGCTCCGATAAGGGGCTCCGCAGCATCCTGATCCGAAACCCGACCTGTCAGTTGGGCATTTTGGGCGTAGATCCAGCAGGGTAGGAGGAGAACGAAGAGACTGAACGATCGCATAGGTCTGGATTCTTTGTTCTTCTGGTTGTGCTAAGGTACACAATAATCCGTCTTGTGATTCAGCCTCATGAGTTTAGGTGACCTGGGGCAGGCGGTACCGGAAATTTTCGAAACCGGACAATACCGGAGGGCCTCAACTTACTGCGCGGTCCTGAAAATCGTTTTATATTTCGCGATCGTTCTTCACCAAAAACAAGCATATGAAGCGGATTCTACTTCTTTCTTTCGCCATGGCCCTGGTGGGTTTACAGCTGAGCGCACAGGTCTGTACGCCCGATCCCAATGTGCCGGACGACGCGCCCATTTTTCCGGAACCCTACGACCCGGATAATCCGGATCCGAACGACGGTATTACCGATACGGCCTGCATCAACCAATTCTTTGATTACACCCAGACGGTGAACCTGCCTACGGATTTCAGCGGGTTGCCGATCGACAGCCTGGTCATTCCGGAGAATGGCGTGACCAACCTGCCCGCCGGGATAGGTTTCGACTGCGAACCTCCTTCCTGTACCTTTTTCCCGGAGGTATTGGGCTGTATTTACCTCAACGGCACGCCCACTGAAACCGGGGTTTTTGACCTGGAAGTACTGGTCGAGATCTACATCACCGGTCAGCCGGACCCGATCGATTTCATGTTTCCCAATTTCGAATTTCCGGGAAATTTCTTTTTGCACGTCCGTCCGGAAGGGGATCCGAACTGTGATCCTTCCTCCACGAGCGAGCTGGCCCGCCAGATATCCTTTGCCGCACAGCCCAATCCCACCAGCGGCTATGCGCTTCTTCAGGTGGAGTCGCTGCGCTCCGGCGAGTACCAGCTTCTGGTGACCGACCTCCTCGGCCGGCCCCATGTACAGCGGAAGGTGCAGCTGCTGGAAGGCGCCAACACCATCGAACTGGACGGCAGTCACCTGGCTGCCGGCATGTATCAGGTGAGCATCACCGATGGCCGTTCGGCCGTCACCCAAAAGCTGATCATTGCCAAGCGCTGATTCAGCCGCGCTCTGATCGAAGGCTTCAGGGGCGGGCCCGGTATGGGCCGCCCCTTATTTTTTGGATGCCTCGGTCGCTTGGATGTCTAGTCCGGGAAGGTCGCCCATGGTCTGGGCTTCTTCCGTGCTCACTCCGGCCAGCACGGCTTTCAGCTCCACCAGTTTTTGATCTGCCAGGCTGCGGCGCACGGCCACCTGAAAATGGGCCGACTCGCTGAAGGACTGCTCCAGCACCTCAAAATCCAGCCGCCGCAGCACGTCCATCAGTTCGCCGGCATAGGCATAGCTTGCCCGAATGGCAAATTCTGATCTCAGAAAAGCCTTTACCACCGGCACGGCGTCCAGGGCCCGGGAAGCAGCCTCCCGGTAGGCCTGGATGAGGCCGCCGGTGCCCAAAAGGGTTCCGCCGAAATAGCGCACCACTACGACCAGCGCATTGCGCAGCTCCCGGCGGTCGAGTTGCCCGAGGATGGGCCTGCCGGCGGTGCCGCCGGGCTCCCCGTCGTCCTGTGCGCGGTACTGCCGGCCATCCGCCCCCAGGCGATAGGCATAGCAATGGTGGCGCGCCTTCGGATGCGCGTTCCGGACCTCCTGCAGGCATTGATGCACCTGCTCCTCCGAAGAAACGGCAAAGGCATAGGCCAGGAAGCGGCTACCGCGATCCTGGTATGCTCCGGTTCCTTCGCCCTGAATAGTGAAATACCAATCCGTCATAAACCGCAAGCAGTGGCAATCTGTTGGAGCGGTGAATGTACGCAAAAGCTGATTTTGTGAACGAGACGTTAACCCCGGGCAGCTTGCCCGGTACAAGTCGTATATTGCCTGCGAAACACCAAATGCTTTGGAGCAGACCAGCCTTCAGTTTGACGAGGTAGTGACCCGGTGCCGTTCGCTCTTTGAGGCCAAAACCAAAGATTACGGCACGGCCTGGCGCATACTCCGGCTGCCCTCTCTGACCGATCAGCTTTTCATCAAAGCGCGGCGCATTCGCAACCTGGAGGAAATGGATCAGCGCCGGGTAGACGAAGGGGTGGAGCCGGAATACGCAGGGCTTATCAACTACAGCCTCATGGCACTGATCCAGCTGGAGCTGGGAGCGAATGCCCCGCTGGAATTGCCGGCCGAACTGGCGCTCCGGTATTACGACGAGCAGCTCGCCAGGGTGAAGGCGCTGCTGGAACGCAAAAACCACGACTACGGCGAGGCCTGGCGCGATATGCGCATTCAATCCATTACCGATCTCATTCTGATGAAGATCCTGCGCATCAAACAGATCGAGGAAAATCAGGGTCGAACGATTGCCTCCGAGGGGCTGGAAGCGCACTACATGGACATTGTCATTTATGCGGTCTTTGCACTGATAAAACTGGAAGAATCCTTATGACCTTAACAACACTCTTACTTTACGTAGGCATTGCAGCTGTTATGCTCACCATTCTGGTGCCTTACCTCAGGGGAAAGGTCAACAACTACCTGGTCAGCTTTTTACAGAATTTCGCAGGCTCGCTCTTTTTGTTTTCGGGCTGGGTCAAGGCAATTGACCCGCTGGGTACAGCTTACAAGATGGAGCAGTATTTCGCCGAATTCGAATCGGCCTTTTCCGGAACCTGGTTTTCCTTCCTTGCCCCCCTCTTTCCCCGGCTGGCGGAAGCCTCGGTTGGATTTGCCGTGTTCATGATCGTATTTGAGATGGCATTGGGTCTCATGCTCATCACCGGCCTGCTGCGCAAGTTTACGGCCTGGGCCTTCTTCCTGTTGGTGGCTTTTTTCACCGTGCTCACCGGCTTTACCTATCTCACGGGTTACGTGCCGGAAGGGGTCAACTTCTTTGCCTTCGGCCAATGGGGCCCCTACGTGGAAACCAACATGAAAGTGACCGATTGCGGTTGTTTTGGCGATTTCATAAAGCTGGAACCCAAAGTGTCTTTCTTAAAGGATGTTTTCCTGCTGATTCCCGCCCTGATCTTCCTTTCCTTCCACCGGCAAATGCACCAGCTCTTCAACGCCGGCACCCGCTGGGTACTGACCGCACTGGCAGCCGGCGGATTCATCGTGTACTGTCTGAGCAACTATCAATGGGATCTTCCGCACATGGATTTCCGTCCGTTCAAGGAGGGCGTCGATATTGCCGAGCAAAAGGCCCTTGAGGAAGAAGCCCTGGCCAATATAGAAGTGATCGGCTACAAACTGACCCACAAAGAAACGGGCGAAACCCTGGAGCTCAGCTTCGATGACTACATGGCCCGGTTCAAGGAATTTCCCAAAGAGAACTGGGAATTTGCGCAGATCACAACAGAACCCAAGATCGAGCAGACCAAGCACAGCGATATTTCCGTAGAAAACGGCAAGGGTGAAGTGCTGACCGGAGAGCTC
>JAJDFU010000057.1 GCA_020528935.1 Saprospiraceae bacterium
TATACGCGCGTGGAAAGGTTTGGGCGCGCCCAAACCTTTCTGATAGCGGTATAGTTGCACAAATTCATGCATAATCCGGGCAAAAAAAAACGATATGCAGCCCATGAAAACGAGATGGAGGTCATGCCCCGGGGGGTTAGAGAGGGGACTGCCCTCGGGGCACGGCCTTTACTACCTTGAGCCCGGCTCCGAAAAGCGGGCCGGCTGGGGCTTTTCCACCTGCTTAAGGGTATACTGGTTGCGGGTGAAGTAGTCCGGCTCGTCGTCAAATTTCACCTCCTTGGTGATGGTCCACTGCCGGGCGTCACCGGCCAGGGTAGTGCGGAAGGTGCAGGGGCGCCGTTCGTTGCCGTCCTTACCCGTGCGCTTAATGACGATGGCAAAGGTCTGGGCGTCGGAATTCACTTCTTTGGATTCCAAATTCCAGGCGCCGTCCGAATACACGGTGCCGTTGGCTATGCGGTACTTGTACTTCTGGTCGAAGAGCTTTCCACTTTCGTAGAGCTCGATATCCAGGGTGTAGGTATCGCCCTTGCGGGTGAAGGAGGCGACCAGCGGCAGGGATTCCAGCTCGCCGGAGGTATAGTCCTTATAGGTGAGGTCGCCCCGGTAGAGGCCTTCCAGGAAATTCAGCTCCTCGGCCTGCACCATGAGCTGGGCCTGGATGAAGAGGGGAAGGAACAAGAGCAAAGAAAACAGAACATGCGATTTCATGTGAAAAGAGTGTTTTGAGTGAAGGAAATAGATCCGTTGGGACCAAAGGTGGGCCATGGAGGACGTGTGCGCGCCTCAAATCCCAAAGCATCCGGCTCAAATCCCTAATCTGAGTCCCTTTTCAGATGTTGAGCCTTCCGGAATTCGGTGGGCGACTGGCCGGTGAACTTGCGGAAGACCCGGTTGAAAGTGGCTTTGCTGTTGAAGCCGCATTCATAGGCGATGCCCAGCAGAGACAGATGCCCGGCATCGCCGGACAGGAGCATCTCCTTGACGGCTTCTACCCGGTAGGCATTGACAAAGTCGTTGAAGTTTTGGCCAAAGGCCGAATTGATCCGTCGCGAGAGTACATGCTGGGGCAGCTCCATCTGCTTGGCGAGGTCCTGCAGGCTGAGTTCGGACTGCAGATAGGGCCGGTGGGTTTTCATAAAGGCGGTCAGTTCCGTCCGGTGAGCCGGTTCCGGCCCGGTATCGACTGCCTCTGTTTCTTCGGCGGGCCGGCCGGGCACGAAATACAGCGGCAGGAGATCCGGCATGCGCGAACCATAGCCGGCTATACTCACATAGTACACAATGATTCCCCAGATAAAGTAGGAATACCAGTATTGTACGTAGCTCAATTCCGCTGTCCAAAACCGGTCGGCCAGCTGGAAAGCCAGCCACACCAGCAAGGCGGCCAGGAAAACATAGAGCAGGTTGCGCAGCCAGCGCAGAGCCAGGCGATCGGCATCGGAAAAGTGCGCTTCCACATATGTCCGGTACTGCCGGTAGTGCCGCAAAGTGAGGACGACGTAAAAGAGAAGGGCCGGAATGACCAAGTAGTCCAGGATCCCGGCCAGGAGCAGGTCATTGAGCTGCCCGTGGGGGCCTTTGCTGCCGTAATGTTCGGGAAAGGGTTGGCCCTGCATTCCGTGCATCCACACCACATCGAGCAGAAAGGCATAAGCATACAAGCCCAGGTCCAACAGGGCGGGCAGAAAGTGCCAGAGGTGTTTTCGTTCAAAGCGGAAGGCCCGGTTGGTCAGGCTGCGAAAGTAGAAGTAGAGTAGGGGGCCGAAGGCAAACCAATAGTTGAACGGAAAATAGAAAAGGAAGGTGGAGTAGGCATTGTGGGCATCGTACCAGCCGGCAAAGCCCAGCATCCAGTTGGCCACCCGCAGGGTGAGCAGCAGCACCAGGGCGCCGAGCAGCCGGTCGGACAATCGCCCCCGGGCCGTACCTCTCCAGAAGAGGAGCACGGCAAACAACAGCCCGTGGAGTACGGGCGGCAAAAGCAGACCGCTGTATAGGTTGAAGTGGAAAAGCACAACCTAAAGAAACCAAAAAACAGATTACGGGGTCGGCAGCCGGCCCTGCGACTTGCCCATCAGGGCCGATAGCTTGTACAACAGGCGAGCACCCACGTTCCCGTCCCATTCGTGCCCCTGGCCGGCCACCTCCACCAGATCGAAGCCGATGATGGTGCGGCCGGAGCGGACCAGTTCGTTGAGGATGAACAGGGCCTCCTGATAACGCAGCCCGCCGGGTACGGGTGTGCCCGTATGGGGGCAGAGGCTGGGTTCCAGCCCGTCGATGTCGAAGGTGATGTACACCCGGTCGGGCAGGTTGTCGATACCCTGGCGGATGATGCTCGCAAAGGATTCACCCTCCAGCATGCGCCGGCGCAGTTCCTGATCGGCTATGGTCGTCATGCGCTTGGCGAGCGAGGTCGCCAGATCGCGTTCGGCCTGGCAGAAGTCGCGCACCCCGATGGACAGCACCTGTTGGATCCGGTCCAGCGATAGGGCGTTATACAGGAAGGAGGCATGGGAGTAGGTGAATTCCTGGTAGGCTTTTCGCAGATCGAAGTGGGCATCGATATGCAGCAGGCCGAAGGGCTCGCCCCGCTCCTGCAAGGCCTGGAGGAAGCCGAGCGAGCTGGAGTGTTCGCCGCCGACCAGCCCCACCATCTTGCCTTCTTCCAGCAACTCCGCACAACTTTGCTTCACCCAGGCATTGAGCTCCTCGCCGGCCTGGTTGATGCGGTCGCGGATGGCAGCCATGGTGCCCAGCTCGTCGCAGTCATGCCCGTGCTCCATGAGGTAGATGTAGTGGGCCGCCCGCTCGCGCAGTTCGTTGCTCAGCCGCAGCCAGTGCATGTCCGGCTCGCGCAGGTAGATGCCCATCTTCCAGGCATATGCTACCTCAGAATCGTATAGGTCGAGTTGGCTGGAGGCCTCCAGGATGTTGCGCGCTGCCGTAGCCGTGCCGGGCCGGTAGGAGGTGGTCACCTCCCAGGGAACGGGCAGGAGTACGATCTCGCTTTCGTGTTCCTCAAAGGGAAGGCCCAGGAAAC
>JAJDFU010000239.1 GCA_020528935.1 Saprospiraceae bacterium
GCCCAGTGGCCCTCATCGGCCTGCACCTGCAGGATGTACAAGCCGGGCGCGAAGGAGGCCGGCACGCGCAGTTGCGTAAGAGAACCGGCCCGCATCTGCAGGCTGGCCAAGGCGCGACCGGTCCCGTCCAGCCATTGTACGCGCAGGCGCTGCGAAGCTTCCCACGACTCGTTTTCGACCCGCAATAAGGTACCCGCCGCCACGGGCTGGGGGGCCAGCAGGAGCCCGGAATGCTGGGCGTCCCACTCCAGGACGGAGGTCAGGGCTCCGGTCTCAAAGGAAGTCCCTTCGCTCCAGCCGGCACCGAACTCGTAACGGCTGAAGGGGCGCACCTGCCAGTAATAGGTGCGGTTGGGCAGCAGGTCCAGGGTCAGGCTGGTATCGCCCCACACCAGGTGCTCTTCGGTAAAATTATTGGTGGGAAAATTGGGGAAGAGGCTGGTGCGCAGCACATAGCCGTCGGCCCCGGCCACGTCCTGCCAGCGGAAGGTTACCTGACTGCCGTCCAGCAGGGCCTCCGGAGCAGGAGCCAGGGGTTGCACCGGCAGTCCTGCCATCGCCTGGGGCGGGGTCTGGTTGTAGAGGTACTCGGGCTTTTCGTCCAGCAGGTTGGCCCGCATGGCGCCGATCTGTTCGGTGCTGAATATGGCCTGGCAGTCGTCCAGTGCGTAGGCCATGATGTACTGCCCTTCGGAAAAGAATTTTTCTCCGGCCGGATCGGTCTGCTGAATGGGACTCAGGCCGTTGGGGTCGCAGGTCCAGCGAAAGCCCAGATAGTCGGGCGGCGTATCGCAGAAGCCGTCGGCGGCCAGTGCGCAGTTGCTGCCGTCGGCCAGCTCCACCAGGGCGGTATCGATGATGAGGGTGTCGAAAAAAGGCTGCTGCTGGAAGCTGGTGTAGTTGTACAGTACCGTAGGGGGTGCCGGGTTGGCGTAGTTGTGATCCACGCTGCCGTCCCAGGACACGCCGCCTTCCCAGCCCAGAAAAGGGTGTTGGATGGACAGGTTGTGCCCGATCTCATGGGCCAGGGTGTGATCCTGCAGGCCGGTGGCCGACAGGGCGACGGCCACGCTGGCATAGGGCAGGTTGTAGCCGGCATTGCCGGCCGGATTGTTCACGAAGTAACAGTTGATCGTGCTGTCGCGGTCATTGGCCAGCATCATCTGGTACCCTTCCTCCACGGTTTCGTGCTCGTGCCAGTCCGAATTGCTCACCCGGCGAATGTCGCCCTCGATGAAAAAGCGGATATCGGCAGGTTCGAAATCAAGCTGCAGCTGATGCAGGGGTTACAGCAGTTGGTCGTAGCGCAGGGCACCACTGCCGTCGGCGTAGCCGAACAGGTGGAGGGTGAGCGGCACGTAGAGCAACTCGCCCCGGCGCTGGTCAAAGGCCTGGGGCTGAGTCTGGTAGCGTTTCAGCCAGGGCGTTTTGTAGGGCGGCGTACCGCAGGGGTGGAGTTCGCTTTTACTTTGGGCGCGAGCCAGGCCGAAACTGAACAGCAAGAAGAAAAGTAAACCTATGCGCATAACGGATCCGGTATTTGCCAAAAGATAGCACATTGCCTGCGTTTTCAGCCGGTCCAATACGCAAAAAGCCGGTGAGCGACCTTGCCTGCCCACCGGCTTTGGGGGGTGCTTCGCCTCAATGCACGAGGATCTTTTCGCTGCGCACGGCATTTCCGTTGCGGATGCGCAGCACGTACAGGCCCGGGCTGGCCGGCATGGGCAGGCCCAGGGTGGATTGCCCGGCACCGTAGCTGCCGAGCCGCTCGCTCAGGAGCTGGCCCCCGGCCGAGAGCAGCTGCAGGGAAAACTCTCCGGCCTCGGCAGCCGATATCTGCACGTTGAGGGTACCCCCGCTGCCGGCCGGATTGGGGAATACCGACAGCTCAAAGCCGTTCTGCAACTCGAACACACTGGTCAGGGTGCTGGAGGTGTTGAAGGAGAACAGGTCGGAGTAGGGCGCGCAGGGCCCCTGATCGTTGAGGGGCAGCACCTTCCAGTAGTACGTGCGCTCATCAAACAGATCGAAGTACGTCACGGTGTTGGACGTCACTACCGTATCGAAAGACACCTGGGGAATATTGGGAAAGCCCTTGAATAGGCTGAGCTGAACCTCGTATCGTTCGGCACCGGGCACCTCGGTCCACTCCAGGGTGACGGCTTCGGGGCGGACGGTTTCGGCTTCCTGTGGAAAGAGGGGGGCAAAGCCGTCCAGGCTCAGGTCGGGAAGCAGCGGCAGGTCGCTGATCAGTTGGGTGCGCTGGTTGAGGATGTTGGCGCGCATGGCACCGATCTGTTCGTCAGAGAATTCGAAGGCACAGGCGTCGAAGGAATAGGACATAAAGAAGGAGGCCTGCGAATAGAACACTACGCTGTCCGGATCGACCTGCCGCCGCGTACTCAGGCCGTTGGCGTTGCAGCTCCAGCGGAAGTTGAGGTAATCGGCCGGCGTGTCGCAGAAGCCGTCGCCGGCCCGGGCACAGTTGGAGCCGTCGGCCTTTTCCACTTCGCGGCCGCCCACAAAGGTGGGCGCGGGAATGGAGTAGGCGGGATTATCCACGCTCTCCCAGCCCCGGAAGGTGTGCGGCAGGGAGAAGAAGTGTCCCATCTCGTGGGCCCAGGTGTTGTCGCCGGCCTCGATGCAGCTTTTGACATTCACCACCGCATCGCCGCTGGGAGAATAGTAGCCGCAGATCCCGGAAAAGTTATCGACGATGTAGACATTGACCACGCCGCCCACATTGTGCTCGGCCATCATCTGCTGACCCGCACCAAAGCTGTGATTGGTGTAGTTGCTGTTGGCGATGTAGTTGATGTCCTGGATATAGAACCGGATCCCTGAGGGCGCCATGTCCTCGTTGAGCTCGCAAAAGGCGCGGTAGAGCTGGTTGAGGGGATAGTACCCGCCGCCGCCGTCGGTACCTACCAGGTGGATGACCATGGGCAGGATCAGAAGGTCGTCGCCGCCGCGGTCGTAGGCCCCGGGGTCGGCCGGGGAGCGTTCAGGCCAGGGGTTGTGGGAGACGGGGGGGGACA
>JAJDFU010000335.1 GCA_020528935.1 Saprospiraceae bacterium
CCACTTCCACCTGGTTGCGAAGCAAATCGTCCAGGGTCTCGCGCCGTCGGATCAGGTAGTCCTGCCCCTCGTGCACCAGCACCTCGGCCGGGCGGTAGCGCGAATTGTAGTTGGAGGCCATGGAGAAGCAGTAGGCCCCGGCATTGTCCAGGGCCAGGATATCGCCCTCGCGAATTTCCGGGATGCGGCGGTTCACCCCGAAGGTGTCCGTTTCGCAAATGTAGCCCACCACCGTGTAGAAGCGGGGCTTGCCGTTTGGGTTCGAAAGGTTGCGGATGTGGTGATACGCATTGTAAAACATCGGGCGCAAGAGGTGGTTGAGCCCGGAGTCTATACCCGCAAAGACCGTAGAGGTGGTCTGCTTCACTACGTTGACGCGCGCCAGGAAGCGGCCGGCCTCGCTCACCAGAAACTTGCCCGGCTCAAACATGAGGGTGAGTTCGCGGCCGTACTCGGCGCAAAAGGCCCGAAAGCGGCGAGAGAGCTTGACGCCCAGCTCCTCCAGGTCGGTAAAGGCATCGCCCTGCTTGTAGGGCACCTTGAAGCCGCTGCCGAAGTCGATGAACTCCAGCTCGGGAAAATCCATAGCTGCCTGAAGGAGAATCTCAGAAGTGTGCAGGTACACGTCGGCCTCCAGGATGTCGGAGCCGGTGTGCATATGCAGGCCTTCTACCCGCAAGCCCGTGGCTTCCAGCACGCGCTGCACCAGGGGCAGCTGGTGGATGGAAATGCCGAACTTGGAATCGATGTGCCCCACCGAGGTCTTGGTGTGGCCGCCCGCCATAACGTGCGGGTTGAGGCGAATACATACGGGCACCTCGTGGTGGATCTGCCCGAATTGCTCCAGCACCGAAATGTTGTCGATATTGATGCGCACACCCAGTTGGCGGGCCCGCTCGATCTCTTCCAGGCTCACGCAATTGGGCGTATAGAGGATGTCGGCCGGATCAAAGCCGGCCCGAAGTCCCAATTGCACCTCCTGCAGGGAAACGGTATCCAGGCCGGAACCCCACTGCCGAAACAGGCGCATGATATTGAGGTTGGTGTTGGCCTTGCAGGCGTAGTTGATTTTCAGCCGGGGTACGTCAAAGGCCGCGATCATGCGATCATACTGGCGTTTCATTACCGAGCTCTCGTATACATACAGCGGGGCGTCATACTTCTGGATCAACGACAGGGGATCCAGACCTTCCTCCAATTGATACCTTCCGTTCTGTTGTTCCATGCCGTCGGGTTGAATCGGTAAAGATAGGCTCAAAGGTCCACTTTTTCCCCGGGCCATGCACCATTTCAGCGCCATTTGGCATCTTCTATGGAAAGAAACCCTTATTTTTTACTTCCGTGAGCGAACCGGAACTCATAGCAGCCTGTAAGCGCGGCGACCGCAAAGCCCAGCAAGTGGTGTACGACCGCTACGCTCCCCCTATGCTGGGGCTGTGCCGGCGCTATGTGAAGCGGCTGGAAGATGCCGAGGACGTCCTGCTGGAAGCATTCTTCAAGGTGTTCACCCATCTGGAGCAGTACAAGGGCAGCGGCAGCCTGGAGGGCTGGATCCGGCGCATCGTCATCAATGAAGCGCTGATGTTTCTGCGCCGCAGGCACAATTTCAACCTCACCGTGGACATCGAGGAGGTCGCCCTGCCGCAGCCCCAGCGCATCGAGTCGCACCTGGCCACTCAAGACATCCTCGACCTGCTGGACGAGTTGCCCACCGGCTATCGCACGGTGTTCAACCTCTATGCCATCGAGGGCTACAAGCACCGCGAGATCGCTGAGCAGCTGGACATCAGCATCAATACATCCAAGTCCCAGCTCCTGCTGGCCAAGCGGCGCCTGCAGGCGCTCATCCTGGCCCGCCGCAACCCAACGACCAAAACCGACCGATCATGACCGAAAAACGCGATATGTTCTCCTCATTCCGGGAGCGCAGCAAGGAGCTGCGCATCCAGCCGCGGCCCCAGCTCTGGGAGCGGCTCGAGGGTCGCCTGCAGCGCCATCGCGGACAGACCCGCGTACTCCGCATACGCAACCTGGTGGTGGCAGCTACCCTGGCCATGCTAACCGTGAGCAGCGTGCTGCTGCTGCTCAAGCTCAATCAGATCCAGCAAAAACTGGCGGCCGCCCGCGGCTTTCAGGTGGCGGAACTCCCCTATCCGGAATCCGCTTCCGGCTCTGCACCAGCTCAGGTAGTCAACCTCGCCCCGGCCGAAGTGCCCGAGGGGCATCCCCATAAGCGGCTCTTCGTGAAGGCCGCCGGCCGGCCGGCCGGCCTGGGCATGGCGTGGTTTGCCTGGATGGAAGGCGCCTGGGAGAACCCCCACCAGAAAGGCATGCAGGAAACCTGGACTGCCGGGCCCGACGGCGACCTGCAGGGCAGCCTCACCTACGCTGCCCCGGCCAGCCTCCGCATCCGGCAGGATGCCGAGGGGAACATCTCCTTCCGCATGACCCTGGAGGAAGGGGCCCCGCCGGTCACCTACGCGCTGCACTACCAGGATCAGCACCAGGTCATCTTTGAAAACCCAGAGATCGACTTCCCCCGCCAGGTAGTGATCCAGCGGCTGGGTCCGAATCATCTGGGCTTCATCTATCGCAATGCCCAACTGGAGGGGCTATCCGCCGAGCAGGCCGCTTACCTGGCTCGCCACCACCAGGTGCAGGCGCAGCAGATCAGCCGGCAGCTCTTTCGCATTGCCGATCAGCCGATGTGAAAAGATTATTTGTTAATCTACGGGGCCGGTAGAATTTTTCAGAAATTCTGGTGTTCTTGACCGTACGAGTGTAGCGTTCTGTTTTTTTCATTCCCTGAAATCGCACCTGAATATGGACTATCCGACCCGCGTTCTGTTACTAAGCATCATCGTGTTGAGTGGCTCCCCATCTCTCACCCCTCAGGAAGCTTCGGACTCGACGCTCACACACGAAGAAGACGGACTACGCCTGTACCACACCGCACCGGCTGCACCACAGATCCGGGAACACCGCTCACTCACTGAGGACACACCAACACACAAA
>JAJDFU010000111.1 GCA_020528935.1 Saprospiraceae bacterium
AGACTGTAAATCTGGTGACTCTGTCTGAATAGGTTCGAATCCTATCACCCCCACTGTTTCACCCGCTTAGGCTATACAGCCTGGGCGGTTTTGTAGTTTGAAACAAAGGAAAGTTTCAGAGCAGTGATGCCATACTTGCTCGTACTACTTAGCAGTATCCGGCACTATACCAATTTGCTGTTCTGCAACGCCCGAGGCGGTGGCTATCGGACAAACAAGTGCAGCTTCGTCAGCAATCGGGGCTCTTTGCCTGCTTGCGGAGCATTTGACATATATTTTTGGTAATAATAAGCGGGCGTAGCTCAGTTGGTAGAGCATCAGCCTTCCAAGCTGAGGGTCGCGGGTTCGAATCTCGTCGCCCGCTCAAATTATGATCAAGCGGAAGCCGAGGGTCGCGGGCCCCGACGAAGCCATTCGGCTTGTCGGGATGCCGACAGGCGGAGCCTCGTCGGCATTCGAGTCTCGTCGCCCGCATCGTTATCAAGCCGATCGCGGAATATCGATCGAAGCGAGCATGTAAGATATGCCTTTCACGGCAAAGGGCATCTGCCATTATCAGGACGGTGTTCGAAGGCAGCACCGCGGGAGTGCAGGCCTCGCATAAACCGAGTACAAGCCAATGTAGCTCAGGGGTAGAGCACTTCCATGGTAAGGAAGGGGTCAGGGGTTCAAATCCCCTCATTGGCTCCACGATCATTTATTTATACCACCATTAACAGGTAAAAACAACACTACCGATGGCTAAGCAAACTTTTGAAAGAACGAAGCCACACTTGAACGTAGGTACGATTGGCCACGTAGACCACGGTAAAACAACGCTTACTGCGGCCATCACCAACGTTCTGTCGAGCGAAGGCCTCGCCGAAAAGAAAGACTACGATTCCATTGACGCGGCTCCGGAAGAGAAAGAGCGCGGGATCACCATTAATACAGCCCACGTAGAATACGAGACGGCAAATCGCCACTACGCGCACGTGGATTGCCCGGGTCACGCGGACTACGTAAAGAATATGGTGACGGGTGCCGCTCAGATGGACGGTGCCATTCTGGTAGTGGCTGCTACGGACGGTCCTATGCCCCAAACGCGCGAGCACATCCTGCTGGCTCGTCAGGTGGGTGTGCCCAAGATCGTGACCTTCCTCAACAAGGTCGATCTGGTCGACGACGAAGAAATGCTCGAACTGGTGGAGATGGAAGTGCGCGAACTGCTGGAGCAATACGAATTCGACGGCGACAACGCTGTAATCGTAAAAGGCTCGGCCCTGAAAGCTCTGGAGGGCGATGCCGATGCCATCGCGGCCATCAAGGAATTGATGGATGCCGTGGATTCCGAGATTCCCGAACCTCAGCGCCTGGTAGACCAACCGTTCCTCATGCCCATTGAGGACGTCTTCTCCATCACCGGACGCGGTACGGTAGCTACCGGCCGGATCGAGCGCGGTGTGATCGAAACCGGCAATCCGGTGGAAATCGTAGGTATGATGGCCGATGGCGAAAAGCCCCTGACCTCTACCGTTACGGGCGTGGAAATGTTTCGCAAGATCCTGACGCGCGGAGAAGCGGGCGACAATGCCGGCCTGCTGCTGCGCGGTATTGAAAAGAGCCAGATCAAGCGCGGCATGGTGATCTGCGCCCCCGGCTCGGTGAATCCGCACAAGAAGTTCAAGTGCGAGGTGTACGTGCTGGCCAAGGACGAAGGCGGCCGCCACACGCCCTTCTTCAACGGCTATCGCCCGCAGTTTTACTTCCGCACCACCGACGTAACCGGTGATGTAAAACTGCCCGACGGCGTAGAGATGGTGATGCCCGGCGATAACGTATCGCTGGAAGTAAGCCTGATCAACTCCGTGGCTATGGAGAAAGGTCTGCGCTTCGCCATCCGCGAGGGCGGCCGCACCGTAGGTGCCGGTCAGGTGACCGAGATCCTGGAATAATCCATCCGATGCCCTTCATCCGGCCCGGGGAAGTTTTGGGCGGATGAGAGCGGGGGTGGTACACATAATTCGTTTGCGGAAAATTAAGCATCTGTACGGGTGCTTAATTTTTCCGTAAAACGGAACGGCATAATACAGGAGAGTAGCTCAATTGGTAGAGCAGCGGTCTCCAAAACCGCAGGCTGCAGGTTCGAGTCCTGTCTCTCCTGCCACACGTTTTACTTAACCGATTTGAAACGCCCATGGAACAGTTGCGGCAGTACTTGAGGGAAAGTTATCACGAACTCGTGAACAAGGTAACCTGGCCCAGTTGGTCCAGTTTGCAGGGCAGTACCGTGGTGGTCATTGTGGCTTCCCTGATCTTGGCGCTCATCATTTTTGGAATGGATGCCCTGTCCAGCAACGCCCTGGGCCTCGTATATCCCTCCTAACCGATGGAAGCAAGCATGGCTGAAGAAGAAAAAAAGTGGTATTCCCTCCGCGTGATCAGCGGAAAAGAACGCAAGATCAAGGAGCGGATCGAGCTGGAGGTGGATCGATCGGGCTGGGATGATGTCATCTCGCAGGTGCTGGTGCCTACTGAAAAGGTCTACAAAATCCGCAACGGCAAAAAGGTGATCTCCGAGCGCAATATTCTGCCGGGGTACATCCTGGTGGAAGCCACGCCTTCCCGCCTGAGCGGGGAAATGGTACAGACCATTGCCAACATGCCCAACGTGATCCACTTTTTGGGCAAGAACAACCCCATTCCCATGCGGGAAGCCGAGGCCAACCGCTTGCTGGGCAAGGTGGACGAATCGCAGGATGCCGGTGAGGCCCTCATCGAGCCTTTCATCGTCGGTGAAACGGTGACAATCATAGACGGGCCCTTAAGTGAATTTGTTGGCGACATAAAAGAGGGCAACAAAGAAAAGAAGAAGCTCACGGTGCTCGGGAGAATTTTTGGTCGCGGAACAGAAGTAGAGCTGAACTTTATGCAAGGATAAAAGACATCCTGATTACGCACAGGAAAAGCCATACAAAGCACAAATATACAGTAATTTTTTCCGGCTATAGGGTGGGAACAGAGGGG
>JAJDFU010000286.1 GCA_020528935.1 Saprospiraceae bacterium
CGTGAGAGGTGTATAAGGGCCAGTCGGCACCCTGCCCGAGCCAACGGTACCGTCGGCTCTGCCCTTTCCCGTCGGCAAGGATTCGCTGCACCGGGCCGCTCTGGGTCGGCAGCGCATCGAATGGCAGCTGCAGGCCAGCTTTTACCAGCGGCTCCGCCCCTGGCTGACGGCTTTTCTGGACCTCAACTATTCCGCCCGCTTTTCGAACAGCGAAAACCGGCAGACCGATCACATTCCCGGTTTCAACCTCTTTCTCACCGGCGAGGTGATCCGCAACCGCCTGTATGTATACCCCGGCATCGGCTATTCGGTACTGCTCCGGTCCCGCTTCATGGCTGCGCCCGGCCGGGTGGATATCAACTGGCTCTACACCCTGGGTGTCCAATATTGCTTCTCCGGTCGCCTGGCCCTTGCCCTGCAGTGGAGTCGTCTGTTCGACCAGATCACAGCCCGGCAGGTGCAGAAGATACAGCCCCGGTCATTCAATTCGGTATCCCTGAGCGCGCGCTGGTTGCTCGGCAGCTGATGGGCCGAAACGACCGGCTACTGGCATTCCGGAAAGAGGAAGGAAACATCGCAGTCCGGCATGCTGAGGTTTGGATCAGCTGCCTGCAGGATGAGTTGCCGGTTCGTATTGCGGGAAACCAGGAAGAGGACCAGGGCCGAATCGGAATTGACCAGGGCCGGGTCGATGGCATAGCCATCGTAGATCTCGGTTTCCCGATCCCGGATCACGCGCAACAGCAGGCTTTCGAAGTCACCGACATATTCGCCCTCCACCCGGTTGCCGGCCAGTAGCGGATTCGTTTGATGGCATTCGAGCGAATTGAATCCGATGGTCTGAAAATCATTACCGCTGCGGTCCAGGCAGAAGAGGTGATCGGGATCGGCCAGGTTGTACCACAGGTTGTCGATGCCGCTGTTGAACCCGATATTCAGCGGAGGAACGATGATGAAGGGAGCGGACAAGGGTTGGTCCGAGGGATAGTTGGTGAGGATCTCGAAACCGGTGCGGGCGATGCAGTTGCCGCTTTGCACGCTCAGTTCCACCGGACCGTCGATGCCGCCCGGCACTTCGGCGATCAGCACATCGCGGTCGATGCGGCGCGCATCCGCCACCACATTTCCGAAGCGAACTACCGCACCGGCTGTAAAACCCTCCCCCCGGATGAGCACTTCGTAGCCGGCTGGGTTGTTGTCCGGCTCCACGGCGGCGATGTTCAGGGGTTCGGCACAATCGGCATCGTCCCCGTCACAGGATAGGCTAAAGAGGGCGACACCCATCAGGAAAGGATTCCAAAATCTCATCTCGCAAACAATTTACTTTGGAAAAAGAAACAGCAGCTGTTGCCGGGATGCCCTGGAAAAAAGCAGAATGCCGAGTTCGCTTCCGGTGGCCACGCCCGAAGCAATGGGATTAATGAACTGCCCCTCCAGGGTGTCCACACCCAGGCCCTTGGCCGTACGGTCGATGTACAGCGTCACGGCCAGGGTGGTGGTGTCGTAGGTGCCCGATATGGGGTTGCCGTTGAAGGGCGAGCTGGCATCGTTGTGGAATTCTGTAGAGCAGGCGTCGGGACAGGGTTCCTGCCCGGGCACCCATTGCCCCGGATTGTCGCTGTCCGGCACCAGAAAGACGGAGTGGGCCAGGTCGGCGGCATTGGGCCAGGCATTCTGGAGGCTGGGGGGAATGGAAGCCGGCGGTGCAGGCACCACGATCTGAGAGAGGTTGGCCGGCACATCGGCCGGGAAGCTGCCGTACACTTCGAAGTTGGTGCGCGCCAGGCAGTCGCCCCGGCGCACTACCAGCTCGGTGAAGTTGGGCAGTGCCTGGGGGACCAGCGTGACCAGGCCCTGCAGTTCTTCCGTCCATTCGGACGGCGCAGGAATGCCGTCGCCGAAAAAGACCTCTACCTCCGCATCGTCCAGGCCCTGCCCCTGGATGAGCAGCTCATAGCCGGCCGGATTGGCCGGGGGAGTGACCGAGCGGATGGAGAGCGGCTCGGTACAGGCGGTGCCGTTTTCGTCCTTGGTGCAGGAGGTCAGCGCGCACAGGGTCAGGAAATGTACGAAGTACAGCCTCATCACTCGGGGCTTTGCTGTTCAATATTACGGGAAATCTCAAAGGAATTCAATGCATACCGGCGGCCGTATCCTTACCGGCGAAGCCGTTCCGTAAATGCGGCAATATCTCGCTCCAGCTCCCGAATGGGGATATCCAGGGCGTTGAATGCAGCTTTGCCCTCCCTGGTGGCGGCTTTCTGGGCGGCCAGGCGCGGGGCCTGGCCCAGGGCGGCATCGCGCAGCTGCTTGAAGGCGCCGTCGTTGAGCGGAAGGATGATGTCGCGGTGGATGCGATCCAGGGCCAGCTGGTAGATCTCCTCCAGCTGATAGGTGAGCAGTTCGCGCTCCCAGTAGAGGCCCACTTGCTGGATCCGGCTGTCATGGGCGTTGTAAAGGGCATTGCGGGCCCGATTGTAGGCATCGGTTGCCTGCCGCAATTGCTCCAGGCTCCCGGGGCTCAAGGTCACGCTGCGCATAAAGCCGGGTTTGAGCTTATCGCGCAGGTCTTTGAGCTTGTCCACGTACACCAGCCGTTCGCGGGAGAGGCTGTCGTACACTTCTTCGCGGTTGCGCTTGGGGTAGCCGGCCTCCAGGCGGGCGCTGAGCTCGGCCAGGCGCTGTTCGAGTTCGGCTTTTTGGCGGGCCACTGCCTGCAGGGAATCCGAACGGCTCGCATTTTTTCGGGCAAAGCGGTCTTCCATGGCCTGTACGGTGTCGCGCAGGATCTGTTGCAGGGAGTCGAGCTGGCTGGCTCTGAGCCGGCCTTCCCGCTTCAGGCGAGCGACCTGGGCGCGCAGGGCTGCGTTTTCGCTGCGCAGTTCTTTCACCAAGAATTCCACGGGCGTTTGCAGCGAGCGCGGTACGACCGCCCGCCCCTGACGGGGGTAGTGCACCTCCCAGCCTGCGCTGGCGATTTCCAGGGTGAATTCCGTTG
>JAJDFU010000490.1 GCA_020528935.1 Saprospiraceae bacterium
TATGACCACCCTTCCGGTTAAAGACAGGTGATTCACGTGTTGGCATTAGCCTTTAAATCGCCTATAACGAACATGAGTGTCCCTTTCAATTCGTTCGATGCCCGCATCGCAAGGATATCTACAAGTATTTCCCGTAATTTGTGGTTTATACATGACGCAAGAATCATTTCGTACCCTGTCCTGACATCTGTAGGATCGTCATGCATCAGCATTCCCCATTGCGCAGGATTTGGGGTAGTGAAAATTCCCAAACCACTCCGCAACGGGTATAATCCTTTTTCGCCATTCGGATTGCCCACACCGTCCCCCCCTGCGGCCGGGAGGCGATGCGGGGAGGAATTCCCTAAACCACCTCAACCCCCTTTCTGTTCCCCTTTGCAATGGTTAAAAAAGCGCATACCGATCGGCTGCGTCCGGCACTGCAGTGGTTTGAGCAGAAAGGCTGGGAGGCCTTCCCCTTCCAGCGGGAAGCCTGGCAGGCCTATCTGGAGGGCCATCACGGGCTGGTGAATGCGCCCACCGGCAGCGGCAAGACCTACTCCCTCCTGCTGCCCATCCTGCTGGAGTTCCTGGAAGCCCATCCGCAGGATCCGGGTCGGGAAAACAACGGCCTGCAAGCCATCTGGATCACACCCATTCGGGCACTGACGCGCGAGATCCAAAGCGCGGCTCAGGAAGCCATCGAAGCCCTGGGGCTGCGCTGGCGGGTGGCCATCCGCAGCGGCGACACCTCCACCGGGGAGCGCAAAAAGCAGAAGACCAGGCCCCCCGAGCTCCTCATCACCACCCCGGAAAGCCTGCACCTGCTGCTGGCCAGTACAGGCTATCCCAGGTATTTTGCCAACCTCAAAGCCGTGGTGGTGGACGAGTGGCACGAGCTCATGGGTTCCAAGCGGGGCGTACAGATGGAGCTGGCCCTGTCCCGCCTCAAGGGCATGCTGCCCGGGCTCCGGGTGTGGGGCATCTCCGCCACCATCGGCAATATGGACGAGGCCCTGGAAGTGCTCTTCGGCGACACCCTGCACCGGCAGGAGGTGAAGGTCGTGCGGGCCAGGGTACCCAAGCAGATCGAAGTGGAGAGCGTGCTGCCCGACGAGATCGAGACCTTCCCCTGGGCCGGCCACCTGGGCATCCGGCTGCTGGAGAAGGTGCTGCCCATCATCGAGGGCAGCCGGAGCACCCTCATCTTCACCAATACCCGCGCCCAGTGCGAGATCTGGTACCAGCGCCTGCTGGAGGTATCGCCCGACCTGGCCGGCGCCATCGCCATGCACCACGGCAGCATCAGCCGCGAGCTGCGCGACTGGGTGGAGAACGCTCTGCATGAGGGCACCCTCAAGGCCGTCGTGTGCACCTCCAGCCTGGACCTGGGCGTGGACTTCCGCCCGGTGGAGACCATCGTACAGATCGGCAGCCCCAAGGGCGTGGCCCGCTTTATGCAGCGGGCCGGCCGCAGCGGCCACCAGCCCGGCGCCGTGAGCAAGATCTACTTTGTGCCCACCCATTCGCTGGAGCTGCTGGAAGGCGCCGCCCTGCGCCAGGCCATTGCCGAGCAGGCCCTGGAGGAACGCATCCCCCACATTCGCTCCATGGACGTGCTCATCCAGTATCTCCTCACCCTGGCCGTGAGTGAGGGCTTCCGCCCGAAGGAGATCTACCCCGAGGTGAAGGGCACCTTCGCCTACCGCAGCCTCAGCGAGGACGAATGGGCCTGGCTGCTGGATTTCATCGTGAGCGGGGGCGAGAGCCTGCGCGCCTACGACGAATACAAGAAGGTGGTGGTGGAAAACGGCCTGTACAAGGTGGACAGCCGCCGCATCGCCATGCGTCACCGCCTGCAGATCGGCACCATCGTGGGCGACGGCGCCCTGCGGATCAAGTACGTGGGCGGCAAATACCTGGGCACCATCGAGGAGTGGTTCATCGCCCAGCTCAAGCCGGGGGATGTGTTCTGGTTTGCCGGTCGGGCCCTGGAGCTGGTGCGCATCAAGGAGATGACCGTGCAGGTGCGCCGGACGAACAAAAAGACCGGCAAGGTGCCGGCCTGGATGGGGGGCCGCATGCCGCTGTCGAGCAGCCTGTCGGCCTTTCTGCGCCTCAAAATGGACGAACTGAGCCGGGGCGAATACCCCGACGTGGAGCTGCAGACCCTGGCCCCCCTGGTGGCCGTGCAGATGGAGCGCTCCTTCGTGCCGCGACAGGACGAGTTCCTGATCGAGTACTTCCAGGATCGCGAGGGCTACCACCTGCTGGTGTACCCCTTCGAGGGGCGCTACGTGCACGAGGGGCTGGGCGCCCTCATCGGCTGGCGGCTGGCGCAGCTCCGGCCCATCAGCTTCAGCTTTGCCATGAACGACTACGGTTTCGAGCTGCTGAGCGACAGCGAGATCCCCATCCGGGAGGGCCTGGCCAACGGGCTGTTCGGCACGGAGAACCTGGGCGACGACATCCGCGCCAGCATCAACGGGGCCGAGCTGGCACGCCGCCGCTTTCGCGACATCGCCAGCATCGCCGGGCTGGTGTTCAAGGGTTTTCCCGGCCGCCAGAAAAAGGACCGCCACCTGCAGAGCAGCTCCCAGCTCTTCTTCGACGTCTTTGCCGACTACGAACCCGACAATCTCCTCCACCTGCAGGCTTACGACGAGGTGATGACCTTTCAGCTGGAGGAAAGCCGCCTGCGGGCCGCCCTGCAACGCATCGGCCGGCAAAAGATCATCCTCAGCACCCCCGAGAAAGCCACGCCCTTTTCGTTTCCCATCATCGTGGATCGCCTGCGCGAGCGCATGAGCACCGAAAAACTGGAGGACCGCATCCGGAAGATGAAACTGCAGCTGGTGCGCAGCTAAACGACCGGCAGAGGTGGGCTCAGCCGCAACACGATCCAGGTCGCGATCAGGGCCTCCAGCAGACTGAGCGGCACAGCAAACCACAACAGGGAATAGGGAAGCACGCCCAGGTTGCCGATGGCAGTCCACATCATCACAAAGGCCATCAACCAGGCCAGGAGGGTGGTATCCCAAAGCGAAAATCGACGACTCAGCACATAGATGGCGACGGCGAACAGCAGAGACCACAGTCCCCAAACGATCCCGTTGACGGGCTCGGAGGGGAAAGTCAGCCCCATACTTTCGTAATGCTCCACCCAGTAGGATTTGAGCAGAAACTCGTTGCGGGCGAATTCCGACAGGCTGATCCAGGCAAAAGCCAATAGGATCGGCAGAATGGTGTTCCGGAAGGGGCTCATAACATCAGGAATTTAGGTACAGACCGGGCTTAGCGCCCGGCTTGATCGCAACCTAAAGATATCCTTCCGGCCGGTTCGGCGAGCCATCCGGGGAGTATGAAATCAAGCCGTTACCGCGGCCTTTTCCCAAAGGTAGGTTCGCCGGCCGTATCGTTCGCCGCGTTTGTGCTCCACACCCCGGAGCCGAAAGCTTCCACCCTGGCATGGCGCCACCGGGGTTTTCTGCTCGCCGCGGTGCAAATGCGCATAAGCGGCAAAATCGAGCACATAGCGGTTGTCCAGGGTATCGAGCAGGCCGGATGCGGGCAAGGCGTTGCGCCATGCGGGCTGAAGGCGGGCCGAAAACACCTTGGCCTTGGAACCGCTGCCGTAAGCCAGAAAGCCCAGTCGAGCTCCTTCAGGAAGATTGGCTTCCCGGCGACCTGCCTCCAGCGTACTGAGCAACGACAGAAAGATGGAGGCGGTGTAGCCGTTGCCCACCCGGCTGGAGATGCGCTCGCCGGGTTCGATCTTTTCCGCTACAAAGGTCCGGTACCCATCCGTTTTGGAAACCGCCTTGAGGTAGGTGGCCGTGTCTTCCGCGGGCATCGGTCCCGCTTGTCCTTCCAATTCCGCCAGCCGGCCGTTTTGCCGGCAGGCCTCCACAAAAAGGCTGGTGGCCATGCGCCTGGCTTGGTAGGCATAGGGCAGGTGAAAGACGAGCCGGTCCCAGGAGAGCAGGTCCTCCCGGCCGCCCACCTGCCGAAAGTGTTGCAGGGCCTGCCCGACGCGCTCCCGATAGCAGGCATTGGAATAGGGCCCATCAAAGACCGGCTGATCTCGATGGATATACACTTCAGCCTCGGGATGCGCCCAGAAGCCTTCCCCGCCCTCCATTTGAGCCAGCAACTGCTCCGGCTCTTGGCCATTTATCGGCAGAACTTCCTGCAGTTGGGCTATCAACTCGCGCGTGGCAAATCGGCGCCGGGGCTGGAAAAATGCGTACACTGCCTCGGTGGCTACCCCCCAATGGGGGGCTATGGCGAGCAGGCGGGGGTTTTGCCGGACCAGCAGCGCCACGGCGCCGGCGCCCTGCGTATACTCTCCGCTGGAGCCCAGCTCGTACTTGGCGATGTCGGTAGCCAGTACGATGGCCTGCCGGTCGGGATGGCCTGCCACCCAATCCAGGCTGTTCTGCAAAGCATCCACCGCGCCGATGCAGGCGAAGGTGAGATCGGTGACATCGCAATGGCGAAAACAATCCGCGCCATAGATCGGGCTGTAGTGGTCGCGCAGCATGCCCAGGATGTAGCTGGCCACGGGTTTGGCGCCGTCGAAGGCGCTTTCCGTACCCACGTAAAGGCGGCCAATTTGCCCGGGCTCCAGTTCCTGCTGCTCCATCAACCGCTGCACGGCCGTAGCGCCCAGGGTGGCGGCATCTTCATCCGCATCGGGCACCGCCATGGCCTGCAGGCCCAATCCTTTGTTCAGTTTGGCGTATTCGATCTGCCGGGCTTCGGCCAGCGTATCGATCGGCAGCATCAATCCGGGTACGTAGGCTGCCATGGCATCAATGCCTACCGGGGAAGGTGAAATATGCATATAGATCGCACTTTGCAGGACGACGAGTCGTCCCGGGTGAACGTAGGGTTGCGATACGAGCGGTGGGAAAGCCAGGGATCCAAATGCGATTCGGACCGTCAAAGTAACACAAAACCCTCAGCAGTGTTTATTTTTAGCTTTTTACCGGACAATTGAACCCCATGCACCTTCACGGTACCTACTACCGAACGATCTGGCCCCATCCGGAAGACCCGGGATGTGTATGCACCTTCGACCAACGCCGCCTGCCCTTCGAGCTGGTGGTGGAGGAGCTGCGCAGCTACCGCGATGCGGCCGCGGCCATCCGGGAGATGCACGTGCGCGGCGCCCCCCTCATCGGCAGTACGGCAGCCTACGGCATGTACCTGGCCGGACTGGAAGCTCGCCGGGAGAAGGACCCTGAAAAACTTCTGGAAAACGCCCTGCAGGAGCTGGCTGCTACCCGCCCCACAGCTGTAGACCTGTTTCACGCCCTCGACCGCTGCCGCAATGTAGTGGAGGCCGGCCTGCCCCTGCCCGTGATGGCCGAACAATTGCGCGAACTGGCCGGTCAGATCGCCGATGAAAGCGCGGACATCTGCCGGCGCATAGGCGAACACGGCCTGCCGCTGATCCGGGCCATTGCTGCCCGAAAGCCGGCAGGCGAGCCCGTGCGCATCCTCACCCACTGCAATGCCGGCTGGCTGGCCTGCATCGATTACGGTACGGCTACAGCCCCCATGTACCTGGCCCATCAGCACGGCATTCCACTGCACGTTTGGGTAGACGAAACCCGCCCCCGCAACCAGGGGGCACGCCTTACGGCCTTCGAGCTGGGGCAGGAAGGCATTTCCCATCAGGTGATCACCGACAATGCCGGCGGACACCTCATGCAGCACGGCCTGGTAGACCTGGTCATCGTAGGTACCGATCGCACCACTCGCCGCGGCGATGTGGCCAACAAGATCGGCACCTACCTGAAAGCCCTGGCCGCCCGAGACAACGACATTCCCTTTTACGTAGCCCTCCCTTCCAGCACCATCGACTGGAGGCTGACAGACGGCCTGGCCGACATCCCCATCGAAGAGCGAAGCGAAGATGAGGTGCACTACATAGAGGGCTGGACCGGGAGCGAACTTCATCGCGTTCGCGTGAGCCCGCAAGGCAGCCGCGCAGCCAACTACGGCTTCGACGTCACGCCGGCTCGCCTGGTGACCGGCCTGATCACGGAACGCGGACTCTGCCCACCCAGCGAGGAGGGCCTGCTGGGGCTTTTTCCCGAAAAAGCCCAACAAACAAGTACACCTTAAACTGAAAACGACCGAACCATGAACGAAAAAATACTGATCACCGGGGCGACCGGAAACGTCGGACGCATTGCGACCCAGCGGCTGATCTCTTTGGGCGTTCCCATACGGGTATTTACCCGCAACGAAGAAAAAGCGCGGGGCATCGTCAAAGACAAGGCCGACATTGCCGTTGGTGATTACGCCGATGCTCCCTCCCTGGATGCGGCCCTGGAAGGGATCGAGAAGTTGTTCCTGGTCGCACCGGCGCTGGAAAATATCGACACCCTGGAAAAGCACGTGATCGACGCAGCCAAGAAGAAATCGGTGAAGCAGGTCGTACTCATTTCCGCTATGGGGGTAGGCGTGGATGCCAAAACCCTCATTGGAAAAAAACACGCGACGGTAGAGGAATACCTCAAGGCTTCGGGTATGGCCTTCACCATTTTGCGGCCCCATTCCTTCATGCAGAATCTGCTGGCCAATATCCCCACCATTCAGCACGAAGGAAAGATCTACTCCGCCCTGGGCGAGGGGGCCATTCCCATGGTGGATGCGCGCGACATCGGTGAAGTAGCGGCCCTCATCCTCAGGGACGACGGCTTCGAGGGCGAAACCCTGAACGTGACCGGCCCCAAAGCCGTCACCTACAGGGAGGTGGCCGAATCCTTCACCGCACAGCTGGAACGCGACATCACCTATATACCCGTGCCGGGTGAGGCCGCCGAGCAGGCCATGGTGGGCATGGGCTTCCCGGAATGGCTGGCCCACGACCTGGTAACCATGATGGCCGAATGGGCCGCCGGCGAACACGTGGAAGTTTCCGATACGGTAATGCGAGTGCTCGACCGCACCCCGCGCACCGTAGGGGAATTCATTTCCGACCACATCAAGCTGTTCAAACCCGAAAGCGAATCCTGATATGCCTACCCCACCGGCCCGGGACGAAGGCTACGTCAAATTCCGGGCCGAACACCAGCCGGGGCCTCCGCTGCAGGCCGGGCTTTTGACCGAACTACAGCACTGGAGGCAACGGCTGTACAAGCAAGGCCTCATCGGCGCCTATCCCGACGGCATCGGCTACGGCAACCTCAGCTGCCGCTATGGCCGGAGCGACCCCTTCATCATCAGCGGCACGGCTACCGGCGGACTGCCCCAGCTGGGCCCCGAGCACTACGCCCTGGTGACGGACTTTGACCCGGCCACCAATACCCTTCACTGCACGGGCCCCGTCCTGGCCTCCAGCGAAAGCATGACCCACGGCATCCTGTACCGCCACTGCCCGGAGGTGGGCGGCGTGCTTCACGTGCACAGCCTGGCCCTCTGGGAAGCGTTGCTGCATCGCGTACCCACCACCGATGCCGGCGCGCCCTACGGCAGCCCCGAGATGGTGTACAGCGTCATCCGCCTGCTGGAGGAGACCGACCTGCGCAGGCAGAAGATCTTCGTCATGGAAGGGCATCGCGAGGGGGTATTCGCCTTCGGAAAGGACCTGGATGAGGCCGGAGAAGTGCTGGAGAAATGGGTGGTTGGGTAAAAGGGCCAAAAACAGATGGGGACGGTAATACGGACGCTCCCCGACGAAGCACAGCTTGTCCGGGTCAAAGACAGCTTCGCTTCGGTAAGCACCGCTTTGCGGAGGACCCAAGGCTCCCGGTCCCTTGCTGGCTGGAAATAACTACATTGGATGAAGAGATCCGCCGGATATCTATAAAGGGGCTGGGACTCGCGCCCGCCCCCGTGTTGAAAAAATACCCATCGTATGCCCAAATTCCAACTCGTTCTGCTTCTGGCAGCCTATCTGGCCATCCCGGCCTGGGGGTATTACCAGATGCAGCGCCATGCACCGGCCGAAGCTACGGATCAGACGGCAGTGCAGGCCGATAGCCGCCAGGAGCAGGGGCGGCAGGTCTTCCGCTGGGGGCTGATCGCCATCGGCATAGCTGTGCTGGGCAACATGCCGCTCATGGGCCTGCCGGGCATGCTGGTGGTGGGCATTGGAAAACTCAGTGGTGTACTGCGCAAGGAAGTGGAAGGCGAGCGACTCTGGCCGGCAGCCATTATGGCCACGCTGATCTTTCCGCTGGGTATTTCCCTGGGGGTTTTGGCCAAAAACCTCGCCTATCCGCAGGGCGGCATCTGGCTGCTGGGGCTCATCCTGACCCTCTGGCTGGCAGGGACCATCCTGATCTTGCGCAGGATGGCCTGACTGCGGCTGATCGTTCCCGAAGATGCCGCCCGATATGGAACGCACGCCCCTCGAGGAAGACAGCCTCCGCCTCCCAATCGATAATTCCCCGGTGACGACCGGAACGGGCTGCAAGGACTTTCCGGGTCTTGGCAATGATCCGGATGCCTTCCTTCACCCCAAGATCGAGCATGTTCCCGATCTTATACCGTTTCAAGCAGGAGACGCCCTACCGGTCATTTCATACGTGAAACGGTAGAACCGAGTTGCCCCATTCAACCCAAGCGGTCCAGAAAGGTGTTAA
>JAJDFU010000513.1 GCA_020528935.1 Saprospiraceae bacterium
ATATAGATATGTATATGTTTCCAAAAAAATTTTGGCCTGTTGCTCGTTTTCTTCGCGAAAAAGGAAGGAAAAGGAGAGAGTGCGGGATAAAATTCGGGAGCAGCCGTGCCGGTTCAGATCACCCGCGTCAGGGTCTTGAGGATCTCGTAGAAATCGGCGGAAGCCAGGGAATAGATCGAATTTTTTCCTTCGCGCTGTACGTTCACCACATTTTTATTCTTCAAAATGCGAAGGTGATGGGAAGCGATGGCCTGTTCGATCTGAAGCTTGGTGTAGATGTCGGTTACGTTGAGCTGGCCGTTGGTGTGCAATAGGTCGATGATCGCCAGTCGGGTGGGATGCGCAATGGCTCGAAGCGTTTCCGTACTTTCGATGAGGAATTCTTCATTAAAATGGGTCCTCATAAGGGTGATTAAGCCTTAAATACCAACAAATATAAGTATCTATACCCACAAATCTGTCAAAACCTCGGAGGGCAGTTTCATGCAGAATACCATACCGCTTCGCATATCGGACTTTTTGAAGAACTATCCGCCCTTTCACCTGCTGGAGGCCGAAGCGCTGCTGCAGTTGTCGGCTGCGGCTCAGGTGTTGTACAAGCCGGAAGGGGAGCGGATCTTTGGCCAGGGGGAGCGACCGGGCGATCGCATCTTCGTGGTCCGGGAGGGGGCCGTGGCCCTGTTTCGCGAGCTGGAACACGGACGCCAGCTGGTCGACGAACTGGATCAGGGCGACCTTTTTGGTCTGCGCCCCTTGCTGGCCGAAGAATCGTACGCACTTACGGCCGAAAGCCGGGAAGAGACCATACTGTACGCCTTGCCCATTGTCCAGCTTCGGCCGTTGCTGGAAAAACACCCCAAGCTGGCGTTTTACCTGGCCAGTTCTTTTGCGGCGGGCACCCGGCGCCCGTTGTCGGCCAGGCGGGGAGAAGCCCTGCCCCTGCACGGCCAGCGGTCGGACACACTGGAGTCGGACCTCACTCTCGTTCAGGCCGTGGAGTACAGCAAGCAACCGGTCACCTGTTTTCTGGGAACTCCTATTCGGGAGGCCGCCCGGAAGATGGCTGCCGAAGAGGTGGGTTCCATCATCATCGTGGACGATCGCCATCACCCTCAGGGGATCATTACGGACAAGGATCTGCGCAAGCAGGTAGCCACCGGCCTTACCGAGCTTGGAGCTCCCGTAGAGGAGATCATGTCCAGCCCCGTCATCACCATGCGTCCGGGGCTATCGGCGGCGCACGCGCAGATCGCTATGGTGCGCCACCACATTCACCATCTGTGCCTCACCGAAGACGGCAGCCCCCAAAGCCCGGTCGAAGGGGTGATCTCGGAGCACGATCTGCTCATTCTGCAAGGCAACAACCCGGCCATCCTCATCCGGGAAATCCGCCGCACGCAAAACGGCGCGCAGTTGCGTCGCATTCGCGAACGGGCCGAGCAGCTTCTGCACAATTACATCGTGCAGGAGGTGGCCATCTCGTTTATTTCCACCGTGATGACCGAGGTCAACGACACTCTCATCCGGCAGGTTATTCGCCTGGTACTCGATCAGATGGCCGCGGAGGGCCGTGCCTTGCCGGCTGAGGGAACATTCTGCTGGCTGGCCCTCGGCAGTGAGGGGCGCGAAGAGCAACTCCTGCGCACCGATCAGGACAGCGCCCTGGTCTTCCGCGACCTGCCGGAAGATAGGCTGGACGAGCTCCGCCCTGTTTATCTGGACTTTGCGCGCCGGGTGACCGACATGCTCCGGGAAGTGGGTTTTGAGTATTGTCCGGCGGAGATGATGGCGAGCAATCCGGACTGGTGTCTCAGCCTGAGCGAATGGAAGCGCCAGTTTTCCCGCTGGATCCTGGAGCCCACGCCGAAAGCCGTAATGCACTGTTCGATCTTTTTCGACTATCGCGCCCTGTACGGGGATGGGGGCTTGGCCGACCAACTGACCCGGCACATTTTTGAGGAGATCGGGCGAGAGGATCGCTTCTTGTCTTTCCTGGCCAAGAACGCCACGGCAAACCCTCCACCGCTGACCTTCTTCCGGAATTTCGTCGTGGAAAAAAGCGGAGCACACGCCCAAGAATTCGACATCAAAGCACGGGCTATGATGCCGCTGACCGATGCTGCCCGCGTATTGACCCTGCATCACAAAATAGCTCGCGTGAACAACACCTTTCGGCGGTTCGACGCGCTGGCCGAGCGCGAACCCCAAAATCGCGAACTCTTTGAACAAGCTTCGGACGCCTACGAGATCCTCATGCGATACCGCACCATGCAGGGGCTGAAAAACCGGGACACCGGCCGCTTTTTCAAGCCCTCGGACTTGTCCAAGATGGAACGCCTGCAGTTGCGCAATGCATTTCGCCCCATTGGAGAGTTGCAGTCCTTGCTGTCCACCCGTTTTCAATTGTCTTTTTTCAACTGAGCCGGCATGTGGTTTTTTCGCAAAAAAAAGTCGGTACCCCCCCTCGCTGATGCGCCGGCCTTCTGGCAGAACTATCAGCGGCAACGGGCATCGATGCCGGATCTGGATCGTCCGCTGGACTCCGTTCGCTTCGTGGTGCTGGATACCGAGACGACCGGCTTGGACGTCAAGCAGGATCAGCTGTTGTCCGTCGGAGCTGTGGCTGTGCAAGGCGGGGCCATTCAGGTGGAGGACCGCTTTGAATGCCTGGTGCATCAGGAGTATCTACCCAGGCCGGAAACCATTTCCATCCACGGTATTGTGCCCCGGCCGGATAGCGGAAGCCTGGAGGAAAAGCAGGCCTTGAAGGCGCTGATCCAATATCTGGGGCCTGCCGTGCTGGTGGGTCACCATTTGTCGTTTGATCTTTTGCTGATCAATACCCTGCTTCGGGATTGGCTGGGGGATGTGCTGTACAATCGCCACCTGGACCCCGAGCGCCTGGCGCGACGCATTGCCCCGCCCAATGCCTACCCCGCCGGCATCGGTCGCCATAGCCCGCGTGCGCCCTGTGCAACGTGCGGGATCCGGCC
>JAJDFU010000055.1 GCA_020528935.1 Saprospiraceae bacterium
ATAATTTCAGGAGGTGGTCCTTTTCGGCCACCACGGCCGCGCTGATGGGATGGCGGGTGCCGCCCCCGTAGATGCCCATCCATTCGTGGTATTCGCCCCTGGAGAGGAGCGCGCTGGCCAGGAAGCCGCGATCGCCCGCCTCGGCAGCCTCCACTACCATGGCCCCGGCCCCGTCGGCAAAGAGGGTGACGGTCTTTTTGTCTTCCAGGTTGAGGTATTTGCTCATGGCATAGCCGCCGATGACCAGCACCCGCCGGTAGCGCTCATCGGCCTGGATGTATTTGGATGCGATGTCCAGGGCCGTGACGAAGCCGGCGCAGGCCGTGTTGATGTCGAAGGTGCCGGCCCGGTGGGCTCCCAGGCGGTGCTGTACCACCGAAGCGGTGGATGGGGAGACGAACTCCGGCGTATCAGTGGAGAGCACGATGAGGTCCAGCGCTTCTGCGTCCAGGCCGGCCCGCTCCAGCGCCTGCCGGGCGGCCTGCTCGCAGAGGTCGGCCGTGCTTTCACCGGGCCCGCACCAATGGCGGCGGTAGATGTGTACGTTCTCGCGCAGCCAGGTGTCCACATCCTCGCCCAGCAGCTCGTTGAAATAGGCATTGTCGAGTACCCGCTCCGGCGCATAGGCGCCACAGGACAAGATCCTTGCCGTTCGCTTGGTCATGCTATTTATTTAGGCTCAAAGCGAAAAGAAAGAAGGAATTCCGCCGTCGTATGCTACGCTGGGGAATTCCTCCTGGAACCATATCCATTTATCGGATTATCGTTTCTTGGGTGCGATCGCGGGAATATCGAAGCGCAGCTCCACGGAGAACAGGCGCCCCGTGGGCGGTGCGGCGGTAAACTCCCGCATTTCAGTATTGAACAGATTCGTGACGTTGAACGAAGCCGTCAGCCAGGAGTCCACCCGCACGCCGGCTGAAATGTCAAAGGTGACGAAGCCGCCCAGGGGGCCGTAGTTGAAGGCGTCGGCCGAGCGGGCATTCTCCACGATGGGTACTCCGCGGTAGAGGAAGGGCGTGCCGTCGTCGCGCACCAGGGTCTCGGAAGCGATCTGGAAACTGGAGAAGTAGTTGTACGACTGCACCCAGCGGGTAAAGAGGTTGCCGAAGAACAGCTTACCTCGATAGGCCAGGTTGAGCGAGGCCTTGTGAGTGGGCGCATTCACCAGTACGTCCAGGAAGTTCACCTCCCCGTCGCCGTTGAAGTCGTTTTCCTCGATGTTGTCGGTGTCGATATTGGTGTCGAAGTAGGAGTAGATACCGGTAGCGCTGAACTCGGGCGTGAAGTAGTAGGTCACGGCAATATCGGCTCCGTAGGTATCAAACTGCCCGAAGTTGATGTACGAAGCCACCAGGCCGCCCAGTGCGGGGAAACCGCCCTGTACTTCCTCAATGGGCGTATCGCCGCGCTCGGTGGCCACGCCCAGCACCTGTAGGGGGCTGAGGAAGTCTTTGCTGATGTTGTAATAGGCATTGGCATCTATGAACAGCTTGTTTTTGATCACCTGTCCGCGGTAACCGGCTTCAATGGTCTGCAGCCGTTCTACGCTCTGCCGTTCGACCATCCGTCCATCGGCCAGGGTGAAGCCTTCGGCATTGCCCAGGATGAGGCCGTTGAAGAGATTGCCGAACATGTTGAGAATGGTGGGTGCGGCGATGCCCTGCCCGTAGGTGAGGCGCAGGTTGTGGTTGTTGCGGTTCCACAGCAGGCCGAACTTGGGCACGAAGTTGAAGTCGTAGATCTCATGCCAGTCGGCCCGGGCGGCAGCCAGCACGCTGAAGCCGCTGCGGCCGAAGTAGTAGCGCAGGTGCGCGTAGCCACCCAGTTGATTGACCGTAATAAAGTCATCCTCATCCTCATCCAGCAGATAGGTGCCCAGGGAGTTGGCCTGGTCCAGGAAGTACTGCACGCCGGTGATCAGCTCCAGGTTGCCAAAGGTGTTGTTGTATTGGGCCTCGGCCGACCAACGGCGGGAGCGATCCTGGAAGAGCGCGCCGCTTTGGTAGGAGAACTCCCCGCGTGGGTCTTCCACACCGGCGTCGATGCCGCGCCAATATTGCTTGGTGCGCTCGTCGATCGAGTACGTGCTGTCGGTGCGGCTGGTGGTGAGGTTGGCCTGCACATACCAGTTGGGATGCGTCAGGCGCACCTGGTAATAGTTGATATTCCAGTCCTGGATCTGGTTGCGGCCCACATTGGTAGGGGCCAGATAGTTGCTGTTGCTGCGCCCGTAATTGAAGATGATATCGGTGCGGTCGGTGGGGCTGTAGTACAGGGCCGCCTCCGTGCGCACGAACTGGATATCGCGGTCCAGGTCCAGCTCGCGATAGGCTTCCGGCCGGCCGTCCGTACCGGGATCGCCATTTTCGTCCAGGCGATCGATATACACCGAATCCACGTACTCAAACTCCTCGGCCTGGAAGTATTCGCCGCTGATCTTGAAGGCGAACTTGTCGCTGAGCACCTGGGCATGGCGGAAGCGCATGGAAAGGGTGCTTTGATTGCCCGCCGTGAGCGCCACGGTGGTACCGGCCGAGGTGCGCGGGTCCTTGGTGATGGTGTTCAGCAGTCCGTTGTGGGCGTTGGGGCCGTACATGGTGGAGTTGGGACCCAGCACCACCTCCACGCGCTCGATGTCCTCCTTGATGGTGGTGTTGAGTGGGCCAAAGGGCAGGCCGGTAGCAATGAGGGTGGAGTAGCGACCGTCGGTCACCTGAAGGTTCTTGGCGTTGAAGTTGGAGTTGAAGCCGCGAATGTTGATGCCGGGCGAGGCCACGCCGGCCCGGAAGTAGTCAATGCCTTTCTGGCGCGCCAGCAGCTCGCCGGGGTTACCGGCAAAGGTGCGCAGGTCCTAGGCAAACTAAGTCTCTATGGTCGCCGGCGACTCCACCAGCTTTTCCCGCCGGCGGGAAGAGGATACCCATACTTCGTCGAAGGAGGTGCCCGGGGGAGGCTTTCCGTCAAACTCCCGCGCCTCGTCCGGGGCAA
>JAJDFU010000449.1 GCA_020528935.1 Saprospiraceae bacterium
CCGGCCTGGAATACTACGGTAACCTAGACAAGAACTACCAGCTCAACCTCAGCCCGTATTTTATGGCCCTCAACCTCAGTCAGTCCGGTAAACCCATCGACATGGAGGCCGCCTTCCGCTTTTTGTCGGAAGAGGGCACCATCTCCGCCTCGGTGCTGCCGTACGGCGCCCACGCCATCACCACGGCTTGCTACAATACGCCCCGCTACCGCATCGAGAAGTACCTCTGGCTGTTCCGCGAGGTGACCATGGGCCGACAGAAGGTGTACGAGACCCGAAAAGCCCTCACCCGCGGCAACCCCGTGCTCATCGAGCTGGCTGCCGACCCGTCCATCCGGGACGTCGGCTACGGAAAGACCATCCAGGTGAATTCCAAGGGCCAATCTTATCCCCTGGTGGTCGTCGGCTTCAGCGAGGAGATGAAAGCCTTTGAGGTGATGAGCTGCTGGGGCAGCCGCTGGGCCAATTCCGGCTACGGCTGGGTCAGCTACGACGACTTCGGCAAAGCCGTAAAAAACGGCTTCGTACTGGTTCCCCACCACGAGAACTAGGGGTTCGCCTTTCTAGCCTCAAAAGGGTATCTTTCCCGCAAAACCACAAGCTGCTATGCAAGCGCTCGTTTTGCGGGAAAAAGGCCAACCCCTTCACTACGGCGAATGGCCGGATCCGGAGCCCGGCTCGGGTGAGGTCGTCGTGGAGCTTAAAGCCGCGGCACTCAACCATCGCGATGTGTTCATCACCCAGGGGCTCTACCCGGGCATTGAGACGCCCATCATCTTGGGCTCGGACGGAGCCGGTCTGTTGAATGGCCGCGAGGTGGTGCTCAATCCCAGCATCGGCTGGGGGCCCGATCCCGACATACAGGCCAGGTCGTACCGCATCCTGGGCCTGCCCGATCCCGGCACCTTTGCTCAGAAGGTCGCCCTGCCCGAAACGCAGATCTACGACAAGCCGGCTCACCTGAGCTGGGAAGAGGCCGCGGCCCTGCCCCTGGCCGGACTGACGGCTTACCGGGCCCTGTTCACCAAAGGGCAGGTGGAGCCCGGCCAGAAGGTGCTCATCAGCGGGGTAGGGGGTGGCGTGGCGCTGTTTGCCTTTCAGTTTGCCCTGGCAGCAGGAGCCGAAGTGTACGTCACCTCCGGCTCCGAGGAGAAGCTGGCCCGCGCTCGCGACATGGGCGCTGCCGGAGGAGTCAATTACAAGAACCCGGACTGGGGGAAAGTGCTCCAAAGCGAGGCCGGCGCCTTCCAGCTGGTGATCGACAGCGCAGGGGGCGAAGGGTTTAAAACCTTGCTCAAGCTGTGCGCTCCGGCGGCCCGCCTGGTCACCTACGGCGGCACCCAGGGGGCGGTTCCGAAGTTTCTGCCCCAGCACATTTTCTGGAAGCAGCTCAGCATTCTGGGTACCTCTATGGGCAACGACCGCGAGTTTGCCGATATGCTGAAACTGGTCGCCGATAGGCAGATCCACCCCGTGGTGGACAGCACCTATACCCTGGAGCAGGGGGCTGCTGCCTTTGAGCGCATGGATCAGGGCCTGCAATTTGGGAAGATCGTCCTGCAAATCCCCGGCTAATGCGCATCGGTCTTCTCTCCGATACCCACGGTTACCTGGACGGGCAATTATTCGATTTTTTCGCCGAATGCGAGGAAGTATGGCATGCCGGCGATATCGGCGATGCCGAAGTGGCCGATCGCCTGGAGGCCTTCCGGCCACTGCGGGCCGTGTACGGCAATATCGATGCGCCCGAACTGCGCCATCGCTTTCCCGAGGATCTTCGATTCACGGTCGAAGGGCTCGACGTCTGGATCACCCATATCGGAGGGTACCCGGGGCGATACGACAAGCGCGTGCGAAGCGTGATGGCCGAAGATCCGCCCGGGCTTTTCATCTGCGGGCATTCGCATATCCTCAAGGTCATGCCCGACAAAAAGTACGGGTTGCTGCACATCAACCCCGGCGCGGCCGGAAGGCAGGGCTTTCACCACATGCGCACAGCCGTGCGGTTCACCATTTCGGAGGGGAAGGTCTCGGAACTCGAGCTCATTGAGCTGGGCAAGCGGGCGGAGCGGTTGTAGAATGCTTGCGAAAAAATCTGACCCGGATTATTCGCGGATTACCCTGAATAATGACGATAAATGGCTGAAAACCTCCTTATTTTCAAAGCTTGTCGGATTTCGCTTTTGGAGCGAACGCGGCCAAATTTATTCCATTTTAAAATGGTATTGTTCTGAGCAAGGCACGATGAGGGAGCATAGCATCTCTCAATTCCTGACGTCAGGATCTTCGATGCTGACATCCGAAGGATCGCCCGTATTACCCTGGGCATGGCAAAATTTTCGATGCCCAAATGTGGATAGGATAGTTGCCCTGTGAATGGGGCTGGTTCGTTCGTAATGATTGGATTTTCAAAACTTTGCCATGGTATAGCCCAAAGGCGGAACATTCGTTGAATTTTCCGGGCGAATGCGAAAAAAGATCCGCCCTGAAGCACGGCAGTTCTGTTCCTCACAGCTTCCGGCTCAGGGAGCCATGTGCGATCACTGCTGGAAGGCATATTGCACCAGATTGGCGCCCATCTGCAGGGCCTTGAGGCGCACTTCGGGGGGATCGTTGTGTACCTCGGGATCTTCCCAGCCGTCGCCCAGGTCGCATTCGTAGGTGTAGAACACTACCAGGCGGCCTTCGTGAAAGAGGCCGAAGCCCTGGGGCGGCTTTTCGTCGTGCTTGTGCACTTTGGGCAGGCAGTTGGAAAACATGAACTTCTGATCGTCAACGGGATGATCGACAGGCAACTCCACCAACTCCTGGCCGGGGAACACCTTGTTGAGGGCCGGCCGCACCAAGGGCTCCCTGCCGTCGTTGTCGTCGATGTGCAGACAGCCGCCGGCCCTGAGGTCGTCGACCCGGCTTCACCGCACGGCATACGACAGGACCCCGCTGCCGTTGCCGGTCATGGGACACCACGGGAGTGTTAA
>JAJDFU010000606.1 GCA_020528935.1 Saprospiraceae bacterium
TTCTGGCGCGCCAGCCAGGCCTCGTGGATCTCTTCGAACACGGTGCGCAGCGGCTTGGTGATGTCCCAGTTGGGATAGTGGGCCTTCATTTTGCGCAGATCGCTGTAGTAGCAAATGTGATCGCCGATGCGATTCTGATCCGAATACTTGTAGCGCATGGGCTTGCCGCTGATCTCCGAGATGATGTCAAAGGCTTCCAGGATCGAGCAGGTGTTGTCTTTGCCGCCACCCAGATTGTAGACCTCGGCTACCCGGGGGGCGTTGATGAACTCCTCGATAAAGCGGGCTACGTCATACGAATGGATGTTGTCGCGCACCTGTTTGCCTTTGTAGCCGAAGATGGTGTACTCGCGCTCTTCCAGGTTGCACTTGACCAGGTAGCTGAGAAACCCGTGGAGCTCCACGCCGCTGTGGTTGGGCCCGGTGAGGCAGCCGCCGCGAAGGACCGTGGTCGGCATATCGAAATAGCGGCCGTACTCCTGCACGCTGATATCGGCAGCCACTTTGGAGGCGCCAAAGAGCGAGTGCTTGCACTGATCGATGCGGAAAGTCTCCGGGATGCCGTGTTCGTAGGCCGGATCGGCATAATCCCAGCGCTTTTCCAGCTCCTTCATGGGAATCTCGTTGGGCGCATCGCCGTACACCTTATTGGTGGACAGGTGCACAAAGGGGATCTCGGTATTGTACTGCCGGGTGGATTCCAGCAGGTTGAGCGTCCCTACGGCATTGGTATCGAAATCGTCGAAGGGAATGGCGGCGGCGCGATCGTGGCTGGGCTGGGCGGCCGTATGCACAATGGCGTCGGGCTTGATGCTCGGGATGAGTTCCATCACCCCCTGGCGGTCGCGAATATCCAGCTCGTGGTGCACGAAGTGCTTCAACTCCTGCTCCAGGCGGCTTTGGTTCCAGCGGGTATCCCCGTTGGGGCCGAAAAATACGGCCCGCTGGTTGTTGTCCAGGCCGTGGACCTCCCAGCCGATCTGGTCGAAATGCGCACAGACCTCGGAGCCGATCAAACCCGAAGAGCCGGTCACTAATAACCTTTTCATGTTGGATTACTGTTTGTAGGTTCTTGAAATGTGATTGTCTTTGTGTCAATTGGTTTTTCCATTTGCATACTCTGGCTTGGCGATGAGGTCGCCCAACTCGTGGCTGGCCATGAACTCTACGTCCGGCCAGGTTTTGACGATGCGCTGCAACAGTTGCTTCAGGACAGAGAGTCCTTTTTCGCGATTCTTTTCATCGATCCGGCCACAGAAGTTGACCCGGTGGGAGCTGATCTGTGCAGGACGGCGCCAGCGGAAGGCAGCTGCAATTTGCCGAAGCGCAAAATCCACCCAGTCCAGACCGCGATCCTCGGTCGGTTCAAACACGACGTTCCGCACCAGGAAGGTCTGTCCGTACTCGTTCTTCTTGCCCGTATAGCGCAGTTCCGTCTTGTATTTACCCCCGCCCTGATGCTCCTTGAACAGCAGGGAACTCTCGATGTAGCGCACACCCAGGCGGGCCAGCTCCTCGTGCAGTACGCGATGCTCCCGACCGGCAGGCGCGTTGAACAGGGTGGCCCGGTAACCGAATACCTGCTCGAAGGTCTCCAGGCCCTCGCGAATGATCTCCTTGAGGGATTCGTTTTCAGAAAACGCTTCGAACTGAAAAGCCGCAGGATAATTGATATTGGGGAAGGGACGGGACGAAATGCTGGCGTAGCAGCGATGCTCCAGATTGGCCATCAGTTCGGGATCGCGCTTCCGGAGCAGGTGGCGAAACATTTTGAGGTTGAGGTGTTCCCTGCCGTGAAATTGCGGCAAAAAAATACCTGCTTCCATGCCCTGGTTCCATAGGTCCCAGGTGCCTTCATAGCCGGGCAGCTTCTCAAAGGTTTGGGTAAGGGGTTCGTTGTAGAAGTCGTCGTACCGGTTGGCCCGTATCTTTTCAAAGTCGATGTTCATGGGCAGGGCCAGGGGCGTAAAGACGGCATGGCGGCCGTTTTTGTCCTTCACCGAGGTGAGTACGTCGTAGAGGGCACTCAGGTCTGCGGCATCCTCAAGCGTGTCGTACAGATCCAATCGCGATCGGACCTGCAGCCCGGCCTCATCCAGGGCTTTGCGGGCTTCGCGGCTAGCCAGGCGCACGTTGCCGTAGTCGTCCACGGCAATCACCACGATCTTTCGGGGGCTCCGCCATCCCAAAGCATTTCTGCTGTTCAGCCAGATTTCGTCCTTTATTCGATGGATCATTCGATGTTGCGTTTTAGGGTTCGGTTAGATTTTCCGCGCTCGGGCATCCTGCTCATCCGCGGACCAGCGCAGGCTGCAAGGTCCCTTCGGCCAGCTTCCGGCAGATGCCAAGGTATTTTTCGGCCCGCTGCGGGGGCGTATCAAAGGCTTGGAGGCGTTCTCGTCCCTTTCGGATCAGCTCTTCCTGCAAAGCAGGGTCGGCGGCCAGCCGCTCGATCTGCCGGGCGGCAGCGCGAGCATTCCGCGGCGGAAAAAACAGGGCGGCCTCCCCGCATATGCTTCGGGCAAAGCCCAGATCCGTAGTTGCGATGGGCCGCTCCATGACCATGGCTTCCGGGTAGGAAGCGGAAAAACACTCGGCCAGGGTGGGCAGGAACATGATGTCGCACTCCTGGTACAGCGAGGGGCATTCGCGGGGCTTCACCGGCCCGATGTTGAGTATGCTTGCTGCATTGGGGTGCCCGGCAAAGTGTTGTTCAAAGTCTTTTTCGGGCAGCGTCAGCACGAAGGTGTAAGAGCGATCGCGATCCCCCTTCAGTTCCTCTGCGATCCCGGGAATGATATCCAGGTTTTTGTGCGGATACCAGGCCGAAAGGGTAAGCAAGCGCACTTCGCCGGGTTTCCGGGGCGGCAGCTTGGGCGGATAGGCCTTCCAGTCGTGGTAAAAGCCGTTGTGGGTATTGGTCACGGTGAATACCTGCTCCGTATTCAGAGCCTGGCGCACCCGCTGGTTTACAT
>JAJDFU010000521.1 GCA_020528935.1 Saprospiraceae bacterium
CCCATGGGGCATATGTTCCGCGGAGTTGGGGCGTGTTGTGGAGAAGTTAGGCCTGTTGGTGCGTTGTTTGGTTGGTCTGCAGGGGGGCGACGGCGGTCTCGGTGACAGAAAGGCGCCAATTTGCGCATCAAGGTAAGCCTCACCCTGGACGAAATTGCCAAGGGGGCGACCAAGAAGATCAAAGTAAAGAAGCAGATCGCCTGCGATGTGTGCGGCGGCAGCGGAGCCAAAGACAGCAGTTCGGTGCGCACCTGCGGCACCTGTGGGGGCTCCGGCTACGTGCGGCAGGTGCGCAGTACCTTCCTGGGGCAGATGCAAACCACCACCACTTGCCCGACCTGCAACGGCGCGGGCGAGGTGGTGACCGAAAACTGCTCCAAATGCAAGGGCAACGGCGTGGTTCAGGGCGAAGAGACCATGGAGATCGAGATCCCGGCCGGCGTGGAAGAGGGCATGCAGCTCAGCCTGCGCGGCAAGGGCAATGCCGGTCTGCGCGGGGGGCCTTCGGGCGACCTGCTGATCAGCATAGAGGAAAAAGCCCACGACTACCTGCAGCGCGACGGCCAGAACCTGGTGTACGAGCTATACCTCAACTTTGCCGATGCCGCCCTGGGTACCAGCGTGGAGGTGCCTACCATCGAAGGCACGGTCAAGATCAAAGTGCCCTCCGGCACGCAGTCGGGCAAGATCTTCCGCCTGCGGGAGAAAGGGCTCCCCTCCGTACAGGCCTACGGCCGGGGCGATCAGCTCATCCACGTCAATGTGTGGACCCCAAAGAAGCTGAACGACGAAGAGCGGGCCCTCCTGGAACAATTGCGCGACATGCCCAACTTCCAGCCCGATCCCGGCAAAACGGAAAAGGGCTTTTTCGAGAAGATGAAGGACTTTTTCCGTTAGCCGTTTCCCTTCCGGAAGAACAGACGCAACCGGCTTCGTTCCCACCAGAGCAGCAGGCCGGCAAAGGCGATCAGCCATGCGGTATGTACGGCCAGTTGTAGGCCCGGCTTTTCCGGCAGGCGCCGGTCCAGCCATTCGCTCATCGCGTACACCACCAGCGCGAGGAGAATGTAAGCCGCCATTTTGAGCAGCGGATAAGGTGCCCGGAAGGCTTTCCTGCCCGTCCAGTATCCGGCCGTGGCCATAAACCCGTAGCAGGCCAGCGTGGCCCAGGCCGGGCCGTAGTAGCCAGCCCGCGGGATAAGCAGGACATTCACCCCCAGTACGATGGCCGAACCGCCAAGGGCGATCCAGCCGCCTATGTGGGTTTTGTCCTCCAGTTTGTACCAGATGGAAAAATTGTAATACAGGCCGAGCAGCAGATTGGCCATCAGCAGGATAGGCACTATGCCCAGGCCCTCCCGAAAGTCTTCGCCCAGAAAGTACTGGATCACGTCCAGGTACAGCATGATGAACAGAAAAACGAGACTACCCACCAGGGTAAAGGCCTGGGCGACCTGAGCGTAGATGGACTTGGAATCGGTCTCGCCGGCCAGCTTGAAGAAAAAGGGCTCGGCGGCGTAGTTGAACGCCTGGGTGAAGAGGTTCATCAGCACGGCCAGCTTGGCCGCTGCCCCGTAGATGCCGGCCTGGGCGAGGTTGTAGGTCAGGTCTGGCGAGGCCAGGCCCTTGAGCATGGGCGCACCGATCATCTGGTTGGTGACGCCCGCGATGCCGGCAAGGACCAGCGGCAGGGCGTAGCGCAGCATGCGACGCCAGAGGCCGGGATCGAACCGGAGCCGGATGCGGAAATAGACCGGCAGCAACAACAACAGCACCAGTCCGCTGGCCAAGAGGTTGGATAAAAAGAGGTAGCTCAGCCGGTCGCCTGCTGCGATCCAGGGGGGCAGAGCCGGAGCATGCAGCCCCTCGAGGAAAATGAAGATGAGGGCGATATTGACCACCATACCGCTGATCCGGATGAGGGCGAAGCGGATCGGGCGCCCCTCCAGCCGCAGGCGGGCGAAGGGCAGGGCGGCCAGCACGTCAAAAGTCAGGATGAGCACGAACCAGACGACGTACTGGGGAAAATCCGGGTAGCGCAGCCAGCCGGCCAGGGTGGGCGCAAAAGCCAGGCCCAGCAGGGCAAACAGGAGCGTGCTGCTCCACAGCGAAAGGGAGGCGGTGGAAAAGACCTCATCCCGGTCCTGCCGCGCCCGGCCAAAGCGGAAAAAGGTGGTTTCCATGCGATAGGTGAGCAGCACCAGCAGGAGGGCTGCCCAAACGTACAGGTCGGTATAGATGCCGTACTCGACCTGACTGAGCCTTCGGGTAAGGTAGGGGGTCAGGATCACGAAATGCAGCAACCGTCCCAGTATGCTGCTCAGGCCGTAAATGACCGTCTCGCCGGCCAGCCGCTTAATCCCTGTCGACATAGGGCTGCAATATACGCCCTATGCACTATTCCGGCAGGGCCTTCGGCAGGCCAGAAAGTAGTACCTTGCGGCCTGATTACCCAAGAATCCGATCTATGATCAACGTCGCTCTACTTCAAACGATCTGTGAAACTCCGGGCGCTCCTGGTTTTGAGCAGCGCATTCGCGAACTGGTGCTGCGCGAGGTACGCCCCCTGGTGGACGAGGTGGACATCGACCCCATGGGCAATGTGATCGCCATCCGGCGAGGGCAGGCCCGCAAGAAAACTATGGTCGCCGCCCACATGGACGAGATCTCCTTCATTGTGACCCACATCGACGACGACGGTTTTCTGCGCTTTCACCCCCTGGGCGGCTTTGATCCCAAGACCCTCACCTCCCAGCGCGTCATCGTGCACGGCAAGCAGGACGTGGTGGGCGTAATGGGCTCCAAGCCCATCCACCTGATGAAGCCCGACGAACGCAACAAGGCCGTGCCCATCACCGAATACTACATCGACCTGGGGATGACCAAAGCGCAGGTCACCGAGCTGGTATCCGTGGGCGACCCCATTACCCGCGAGCGGGCCCTCATTGAGAT
>JAJDFU010000198.1 GCA_020528935.1 Saprospiraceae bacterium
GGGGTGATTTTTGGCCACCGGTACAAAAGTATCTGCACGTCTTCGGGCTGGCAACGACAAAAATTGGAATAAATAAAAAAAAATATAGGCAGGCTAATGTATTAATTAGCTGATAACGAGCATTTTAATTATTATATGAGCCATAAAAAATCAACAAAAAGCTTAGCTTTGATCCCGGATCAAGGCCGGGAAACATGCAAAAAAGTAAGCTGTTGGCCGTCTTGCGCACCTTTTCGCCTTCGGAATGGAGCCGCTTAGACGCCTTTCTGCACTCGCCCTACTTCAACCGCCGCACCGATGTATGCGCCCTGTTCGAATACCTGCGCGCGCAGGCGCAACAGGGGTTTCCCGCTGCCGGGCTGGAGAAAGCCGCCGTTTGGGAGGCCCTGTTCCCCGAAGAGCAAGCGGATGCCACCCGCCTCAACCACCTCAACAACTGGTTGCTGCAGCTCGTGGAGACCTTCCTGAGCATAGAGCGCTACCGGGAGCAGGAGCCGGCTGTGCGCGACAACCTCCTGCAGGTTTACCTGGAGCGCGACCTCCACAAGCACTTTCACTTCCAGTGGCGCAAAAGCCGCCGGCAGCTGGCGGAGCAACCGGCCGACGACCTGGCGAGCTACCGGCAGCGCTACCTGCTGTGGGAGCGCCGCGAAGCGTGGGTGGCCCGCCGCAACGAGCGCAAGTACAACGAAGCCCTGCAGCGCGCCAACGACTACCTGGATCAGTACTATTTTGCCCGCAAGGCCAGGTACCTCAGCGAGATGCTGGATATGCAGCAGTTCATCACCGGCCACTACCGGCTGAGCATGCTTGCCGAGGTGCGGGCGGCCCTGCGGGCAGCCGGAGAACTGCCGCCCCTGCTGCGGGTGTACGACAAGCTGCTCGACCTGTTCGACCAGCAGGGCAGCGAACGGGCCTTCAACCGGCTGCTGGAGGCCTGGCGTGCCCACCTGCCCGCCTTTTCCCCGGCCGATGCCAAACGCCTGCTCTACCACGCCATCAACTTTTGCGTGTACCGCATCAACCAGGGGGAGCGCCGCTACGCCCACGCGCTCCAGGCCCTGTACGAGGAAGGGATACAGACGGGCATCCTGCTGGAAAACGGCCTGCTTTCGCCCTGGACCTTCAAGAACGTGGGGCGCCTGGGCCTGGGGGGGAAGCAGTACGAGGGGGTGGAATACGTGGTGCTCACCGACAGCGACCGGCTGCCCGAGCGCGAGAAGGGAGACGCCCTGCATTACAACCTGGCGGACGTGTATTACCATCAGCAGCAATACGACCCGGCCATGGACCACCTCAAACAAGTGGAATACACCGACGTGCACTACCACCTGGGCGCCAAGGTGATGTTGCTGAAGATCTACTTCGAGAAAGGGGAGGAGGAGGCCTTCTGGTCCCTGCTATCGGCCCTGCGGGTGTTCTTGCGGCGCGACGGATCGGTGGCCCGCAATGTGAAAAGGGCCTACAGCAACTTCGCCATCTGGTCGGGCCGGATCTTTCGCATGCGACCGGAGGATGCGGAGCCCTTTCGGCGGAAACTGGACGCCACCCGCGCCGTCAACGACCGCTCCTGGCTGCTGCAGCAGATCGAGCGCAAAGGCGCAGGAAAATCAGGCAGTTAAGTGGAGCAACTGACGAATTTTCAGGGGCCGTCTGACAGAACCGGTTTTTTGATATAAAAAAATAGTATTCGATTTTAAATTTAATGATTGAATCTGGTTCACAGTATTTTAAACCCTGTTTACGATTGATTAAAAAAAATATTTGAACGAATTTTCACCCCTGGATTTCGCGGCTCGAAAGTTTTTCCCATTTTTGTATTCCTTCGCTATTTAAAGAAGGCGCATGCAAATGCCCGGATGAGAAAAGTACCCCTTTTATCATCGTTTTCTAGCTTACTGATACTCTAGTCACACAAGTTCGTATTGTTTAACAGCTAGTACGGAATCTAGCATTTAATTGCCTGGAGGATGATGTATGATCATGCTACCGTATGGGACAACTGTCTGCAGTCGATCCGCAGGAAGGTACCCTTACAAAGTTACGAGACCTGGTTCAAGCCCATTAAACCCGTGCGACTGCTGGGAAACGCCCTGACCATTCAGGTGCCCGACAAGATCTTTTACGAAATGCTGGAGGAGCATTATGTAAGTCTCCTCAAATCCTCGATCCGTAAAGAGCTCGGTGCCGCCGGTCGGTTGGAGTATCAGATCCCCGTGAAGTCCGCCAGCCAGGTCCATGAACCCAAGCCCAATGAACCGGAAAACGTGAATACCAACGACATCAAGAACCCCTTTGTGATACCGGGCATCAAGCGGGATCGGATCGATCCGCAGCTCAATCCCCAGTACACCTTTACGAGCTACATTGAGGGCGACTGCAACCGCCTGGCCCGCTCGGCCGGGGTGGCCATCGCCCAGAAACCCGGAGAGACCTCCTTCAACCCGCTGGTCGTGTACGGCGATGTGGGTCTGGGCAAGACCCACCTGGTGCAGGCCATCGGCAACGAGGTGGTGCGCCGCTACCCGAAGCAGAACGTGCTGTACGTCACCACGGAGAAGTTCACCAACCAGATGATCGAGGCCATCCGCAACAACAGCGTGAATGACTTCGTGAACTTCTACCAGTCCATCGACGTGCTCATCATGGACGACATCCAGTTTCTGGCCAACCGCCAGAAGACCCAGGATCTCTTCTTCCACATCTTCAACCAGCTCCACCAGAGCAACAAGCAGATCATCATGACCTCCGACCGCGTGCCGCGCGACCTGGAGGGCATCACCGAGCGGCTGCTCTCGCGCTTCAAGTGGGGCCTCACGGCCGACATCACCGCCCCCGACCTGGAGACCCGCATGGCCATCCTGGAAGCCAAGATGAGCCGCGAGGGCATCGACATCCCGCCGGATGTGATCGAGTACATCTGCTACAACATCAAGAACAACATCCG
>JAJDFU010000173.1 GCA_020528935.1 Saprospiraceae bacterium
ACTGGAGGCCAGGATCATATCATTGCCCAGCTCAACGGCTTTTCGCCGCCACTTTTTCAGAAAGGGGATGCTGGTGAACCCCACCAGGACGCGCTTCATCTGCTGCGGGCTCAGGAAAAGGCCGTAGTAGAAAATCAGGCAGTACGTGGTCATCAGGATGTAGGCAAAGAGGAAGTAGCTGCCCCAGACGCCCAGGTCGGAAAACTGGCGAAGGTTGGGGCGGATCATGTTGGGCCCGAACAACAGAAAGAGCACCGGCAGGGAGGTGATGAAGAACAGGCTGTCCAGCACGACCGTGTACAGTACGATGGTGGCGGTCTTGGCCGTACTCAGCTTCTCTTGGGCCAGCACGAAGAAGGCCACGGCCGAGCCGCCGACACTGGTGGGCGATACGGCCGAACTGAACTCCCAGATAAAGATCAGCTCGATGCATTTTTTCCAGCTGAACTCGCCTTCCGACAGGATGCGCAAACGGGTGGCATAGGAAAAGTGCCGCACCGCGATAAGCAATACACAGGCCAGGATCCAGAACAGGGTGTGGCCGGTCCAGTTGATCTTCTCAAACTCTTCCGGGTCGAACTGCCTCCAGAATAAATAGCCCACACCCGCCAGCCCCAGCAGGATCGGCAGGATGATGCGGCTCATCCGTATGGAGCGCAGTACGTCCTGCTGCTCATCAGTGAATGTGGTATCCAGGGTTTCGCGATCCAAAAGCCTTCATTAAGTGAGGGCTAACCTACAGTTAAACGAACAATTCCCAAACCCCCCGTTCTCTTGCGATTGGCAAAATTTGGATATTTTGACCGTACATCAAACCGACCCGAAGGAAATGCAAAGTCTTCTTTATCACTTGCTCGTCGGTGGCTTGGCCGGCTGGCTGGGCGGCAAGGTCATCAAAGGCTCCGGCTACGGCATTCTGGCCAATATCCTGATCGGTATCGTGGGCGGGGTGATCGGCGGATGGCTGTTCGACCTGCTGGGCATAACGACCACCGGCGGCTTTATCGGATCGTTGGTCACGGCTTTCGTGGGCGCCCTGCTCCTGCTTTGGCTCATCGGACAAAGCAAATAACCCATGGAAAAAAAGCTGCGCCGGTGGAGGCTCGTGCTGGGCCGGGCCGCCGATCCCGGGGAGGGGATCAAACTGGAAGGGACCGCTCAGGGCATGGATGCAGCCCTGGAGGCCTTGTACGACAGCGACCGAAAAGGCGGGCTGGGTTCGTCCTATCCGCAGATCAACCGCTGGCTGGGCGATATCCGCACCTATTTTCCTACCGACATGGTGCAACTGCTGCAGAAGGATGCCCTCGAGCGCCTGGACCTCAGGCGCATCCTCCTGGAGCCCGAACTGCTCGAACAGTTGGAGCCCGACGTGGAGTTGGTAGCTACCCTGATCAGCCTCCAGAGCGTCATGCCCCAACGCACCCGCGATACGGCCCGGCAGGTGGTGCGCCGCCTGGTAAACCAACTGGAAAAAAAACTGCAGAACCCGCTGCGGGAAGCCGTGCGAGGCGCACTTCAGCGCGGACTGCGCAACCCTCGCCCCAAGCTGCGCGAGATCGACTGGCACCGCACCATACGCGCCAACCTAAAGCACTACCAGCCCGATTATCAGGCCATCATCCCGGAGCGGCTCATCGGCTTCGGCCGCAAGGGCCAGGCCCTGCGCAGCGTGATCCTGCTGGTGGATCAAAGCGGCTCCATGGCGGCCAGCCTGGTGTACGCCGGCATTCTGGGGTCCGTGCTCGCTTCCGTTTCCAGCTTGCGCACCCATCTCGTCTTTTTCGATACCAACATCGCCGACCTTACCGACCGCCTGCACGATCCGGTGGAGCTGCTGTTCGGCGCTCAACTGGGCGGAGGTACAGACATCCGGAAGGCGCTGGCCTATGCCCACACCCTCGTCCGACGGCCCACGGACACCATCCTGGTACTCATCAGCGACCTGTACGAGGGCGGCAGGGACGAAGCCCTGCTCCGCAAGGCCCGGGAGCTCCGGCAGCTGGGTCTCACCTTCGTCGCCTTGCTGGCCTTATCGGATCGGGGCACGCCGGCCTATAACGTGGACATGGCCCAGCAGTTTGCCGAGCTGGACATCCCCGCCTTTGCCTGCTCGCCCAACCAGTTTCCCGCACTCATGGCTACAGCCATCCGGAAAGAAAGCATACGCGGCTGGATGCGGCGCGAAGCCGTGGCCCCGAGAAACTGAACCCCGCCTGCACGCACCTTTAGCGCGAACTGTTGACGATGAGTTGCCGGTAAAATTGTATGGCCCGCTTGTAATTGGCCACGCTTATGTGCTCATTGATCCCGTGGATACCCTTCAGATCCTCCCGGTCGATCTGCACCGGAAAAAAGCGGTAGATATCGCTGCAGACGATCTGATAGTGCCGGCTGTCCGTCATGCCGATCATCAGTGCGGGAGCGACCACCGTTTCGGGAAACACCTCCCTGATCGTCTTGTGCAGTATGTGAAAGCCGAACGCATCGGTAGGAGATACCGGGGCGGGGTCTTGAGCTTGTTCGGGATGGGGAATACTGACCTGAATGCGATCGTCGCGCAGGATGCGCCCGACCTCTTCCTGAACGCTTTCTGTGGTTTCGCCGGGCAAAATGCGGAAATTGACCATGGCCGAGGCCGCAATGTGCAACAAATTGTCCTTCACGCCGCCCTGGATCATGGTGGGGGCGGTGGTGGTCCGGATCATGGCGTTGGCGGCCGGATCATTGCGGAATTGCATTTCCAGCAGGCCTTTGGTAAGCCACTGGTTTGCAAAAACCGCATTGAAGGGAAAGGCCATTTCCGGACCGACAAAGCTGAACATTTCACCCACCGGCCCTTCGAAATTGGACGGCAGCAGATTTTCCTGAAGCCGTTCTATGCCCTGAGCCAGTACGCCCACCACGGTCTCGCGGGGAGGAATGGGGGGGGGACCGCCTTCACC
>JAJDFU010000308.1 GCA_020528935.1 Saprospiraceae bacterium
CCGGGCGGACTCGGGACTTGCACCCGTTAGGCGTGCGCCATGCCTGGCGCACATGAAAAAGCCCGAAGCACTGAAAAGCACTTCGGGCTTTAGCCTTTACTACAAGGCGTCGATTAGCCGGCGAGCAGGTATTGATACTCCGGATGCCGGTTCATGAATCCCGACATCAAGGGACAGTTGGGCTTGATCTTGTAGCCGTTCTTATCGGCAAACTTCACGCCCCGGCGAGCCATTTCATCGCCGATGCCCACCGCGTCGAGCACTTCCGGTACGTGGTACTTCGTGAATTCCACCACCACCGGCTGGCTGCCGGTCAGCAGATTGTACTCCAGATACACCTCTTCTTGTCCTTTCATATCCAGATAGAACTTCTGCGCGGAGGTGTCTTGGCGGATATCGAGTACTTTAGGGTCAATTTCAGACATAACAACCTTTACATTTTTCTATAGAACACGCAGGTATTTGCCTGTGTGCGCTCCGCAAGGAAGTTTTTGCGAACAGCTATCAGCCGGTAAAGGGCGCACGGAGCCGCATCAGAACATATCCAACAGCAGCCGGGCTTCCTCGCTCATCTTGCTCTTGTCCCAGGGTGGGTCGAAGACTACGCGCAGATCCACATCCTTCACCCCTTCTACTGCCATCACCTTTTCCTGGGCCTCCAGCGGCAGGGAATCGGCCACCGGGCACATGGGGGTGGTGAGGGTCATTTCCAGGAAGACCTGCCCGTCGTCCCGGATGTCGATGGTGTAGATCAGGCCCAACTCGTAGATGTCGGCGGGGATTTCCGGGTCGTACACCGTCTTCAGGGCCTGGATGATCTGCTCGCGCAGGGTATTTCGTTCTTGGTCGGTCATGTCAGGCATCCTTTTTGGCGGCCAGTCCCAGGCCGTACAGTTTCATCTGTTTCACCATGCTTACCAGCCCGTTGGACCGGGTGGGCGACAGGTGCTCCTTCAGGCCGATCCGGTCAATAAAGTACAGATCGGCATGGGCGATCTCCTCCGGAGTATGCCCCGACAGCACCCTTATGAGCAGGGCGATAATGCCCTTGGTGATCACCGCATCGCTGTCGGCCGTGAAGTCGACATGGGCGTTGGCCAGGTCGGCATGCAGCCATACCCGGCTCTGGCAACCTTTGATGAGGTGGTCGTCGTCTTTGTACTGCTCATCGATCAGCGGCAGGTTCTTCCCCAGCTCGATGAGGTAGTCGTACTTGTCCATCCAGTCGTCGAAAAACTCGAATTCGCTGATGATCTCGTCCTGGATCTCGTTGATGGTCATGATGGTCGATGCTGGTGATCGGTTAGTGCAAAAAAAGGCGGCGTATTCCCGGGTCTGCAAGCGAATCTGTTGCCTTCGGCGGCTGGCTTATTTTCGAGCCTCCCCTGGCGGGCGTTACGCTGCGCAGCCCGCTTTTTGCCCGGCCGGCTACCTCAGCATGCGCAGGGCGCGCTCGAGCCCGGCCACAAACCGGTCGATATCCGAGCGGTCGTTGTACAGGGCAAACGAGGCCCGGATCGTGCCCGGTATGCCGTAGCGATCCATGAGCGGCTGGGTGCAGTGGTGGCCGGTGCGCACGGCTATACCCTGTTTGTCCAGCAGGGTGCCCACGTCATAGGGGTGCGTACCTTCCACCAGGAAGGAGATCACGCTCGCCTTCCGCTCGGCCGTGCCGATGATGCGCAGGCCCTCGATGGCCTCCAGCAGGCCCGTAGCGTAGGCCAGAAGTTCGTCCTCGTGGCGTCCGATAGCGGCCTGGCCGAGGCGCTCCACGTAGTCCAGGGCTGCGCCCAGCCCGATGGCGCCGGCCATATTCGGCGTGCCGGCTTCAAACTTGTGGGGCAGCTCGTTGTAGGTCGTTTTTTCAAAGGTGACCGTCTCGATCATCTCGCCGCCGCCCTGGTATGGCGGCAAGGCATGCAGCCACTTCTCTTTGCCGTACAATACACCTATGCCTGTGGGGCCGAATACCTTGTGCCCGGAAAAGACGTAGAAGTCGGCATCCAGGGCCTGCACGTCTACCTGCAGGTGGGGCGCGGCCTGAGAGCCGTCCACCAGTACGGGTATGTCGAGTTTGTGCGCCCGGGCGATGATCTCTTCCACGGGATTGATAGTACCCAGGGTATTGGATACATGCACCACGGCCACGATTTTGGTCCGTTCGCTCAGCAGTTGTTCGAAATCGTCCATTTGCAGCTCGCCCCGTTCATTCACCGGCACTACCTTCAGCACCGCTCCGCTCTGCTCGCAGGCCATCTGCCAGGGGACGATATTGGAGTGGTGCTCCATGGCGGTGATGAGTACTTCATCGCCCTCCTTCAGGTATTTGCGGCCGAAGGAGGAAGATACCAGGTTGATCCCTTCGGTGGCCCCCCGAACGAAGATGATCTCCCGGTTATGCGCCGCATTCAGAAAGCGGCGCACCTTGGCTCGGGCGGTCTCGTAGGCCTCCGTAGCTTCCTGGCTGAGGGTGTACACTCCGCGATGCACGTTGGCGTGTTGGTAGCGATAGTAGTGGTCAATGGTTTCCAAGACCACCCTGGGCTTCTGACTGGAAGCCGCACTGTCCAGGAAGACCAGCGGGTGCCCCCTCATCTCCCGGCTCAGAAGCGGGAAATCGGCTCGTACTTGATCGATCTGTAAGGCTTCGGCTATGGCTGTGGTCGACATAATCGTTGGTTCTTGGGCTACGCTTCGCGCAGCTTCTCTTCAATCAGGGCGCGCACCCGCTCCGCAACGGGTTCCAGGTCCATGAAATCCACGACCTCGCCCAGGAAAGCCTGCTGCAGCAGATTTCGGGCCTGCCGTTCGGGTATACCCCGGCTGCGCAGGTAAAAAACCGCCGTCTCGTCCAGCTGTCCGATGGTGGCGCCGTGGCTGCAGCGCACGTCGTCGGCGTAGATCTCCAGCTGGGGCTTGGTGTCCATAACCGCACGGGGCGAGAGCACCAGGCTGCTGTTTTGCTGAAAGGCATTGGTCTTTTGGGCGTCCTGGCGCACCATGACCTTGCCGTTGAAGACGCCCCGGGCACTGTCGGTGAGAATGCCTTTGTACAGCTCGTTGCTCTGGCAGTAGGGCACGGCATGGTCAATGAAGGTCTGGTTGTCCAGATGCTGTTTGCCGTTGCCGAGGTAAATGGCGTAGTAGTTCGTTTGCGTATTGCTGTTCAGGAGGGTCGTACTCAGGTTGTTGCGCACCAGCTTGCCACCCAGATCGGCCGCATAGGCGCTGTAGGTGCTGTCGCGGTCCTGACGCACCAGGGTATTGTGGATCTGGTAGGCAGCCCGGCTCTCGCGCTGCAGGCGATAATGATCCACCCGGGCGTTGGCAGCCAGTTCGATCCAGTTGGCCGCATTCGTGAAGTAAAGGCTGTCCGATTCCAGGGCGCGGTAACTTTCGATCAGGATGAGCCGGCTGCCGGTCTTCGCCTGTACGAACAGCTGCGGATGGGCAAAGTGCGGATCGGCCCCCGGCGCGCTCAGGTAGATCAGGTGTACGGGCCGTTCGATGGCGGCATTGCGCTCGGCTCGCACCAACAGGCCCTGGCCGGCAAAGGCCCGGTTGAGGGGCAGAAAAGTGTTCTTGCCCGTACCGCCCTCCTGCTCCACCTGTGCTTCGATCCAGCGGCGGGTTTCTTCCTCTTCCATGGCCTGGCTGACCGGCAGGATGTGGAGGCCCTCCGGCAGTTCGTCCAGATCCGAATGCCGGGTATCCAGCACGCCGTTGGTGAACACCAACTTCACGGCATTCAACTCCGGATAGACAGCGCTTTCCAGATCCTTGGCCTCGAGGGCTACCGGCCGGCCTTCCTGATAGGGCTGCTTCAGCATGGGCGTCACACTGGTGTACTTCCAGTCCTCATCGCGGCGGGTGGGGAAGTCCTGTTCCTGGAGCTCGCGAAAGGCCCGGCGCCGAAACTCCGCCAGAGGATGATCCCGGTGGCCGTTCAGCCCGTCTTCGTATACCTGAAACAGATCGTTCAGCCAGTCTTTGGTTGTCGTATGTTGGTCTTGCAATACTGCTGACATCTTCGTTTTCGATTTTTTTTTCACCTCCGGTCCGCGGCCGCAAGGGCGAGCTGAGGGAAATCAGCCGGCTACGGCCTCGGCCTTGATCCAGTCGTATCCCTGCTCTTCCAGTTGGATGGCCAGTTCTTTGTCGCCCGATTTCACGATGCGGCCGTCGTAGATAACGTGCACGTAGTCCGGTACGATGTAGTTGAGCAGCCGCTGGTAGTGGGTCACGATCAGGAAGGAGCGTTCCGGACCGCGCAATTGGTTCACGGCATCGGCTACGATGCGGAGGGCGTCAATATCCAGTCCGCTGTCGGTCTCGTCCAGTATGCCGAGCTTGGGTTCCAGCAGCGCCATTTGAAGCATTTCATTGCGCTTTTTTTCTCCTCCGCTAAAACCTTCGTTGAGCGAGCGCTTGAGGAAAGACTCGTCGATGCCGAGCATCCTGGCCTTCTCGCGCAAGAGCTTGAGCAGCTCTACCGGGCTGAGTTCCTCCTGCCCGCGCGCTTCGCGCAGGGCATTGATGGCGCTCTTCAAAAAGGTAGCGTTGCTCACGCCGGGTATCTCAATGGGATACTGAAAAGCCATGAATACGCCGGCGTGGGCCCGCTCGTCCACTTCCATGTCCAGAAGGTCCTGGCCGTCGAAAGTGATGCTGCCCTGCGTGATCTGGTATTCCTCCCGGCCGGCAATGGCATTAGCCAGGGTGCTCTTGCCCGAGCCGTTGGGGCCCATGATGGCATGCACTTCCCCCGGATTGATATCCAGGTTCACGCCTTTCAGAATTTCCTTGTCCTCGACGGATACGCGTAGATCCTTGATATGAAGCATGTGTCACATTTGTTTTTTCCAGCCCGAAATTAGCCAACGCTGCCTTCCAGGCTGATTGCCAATAGTTTTTGTGCCTCGGAGGCAAATTCCATGGGAAGCTCATTAAAAACTTCCTTGCAGTAGCCATTCACGATCATGTTGATGGCGTCCTCTTCGCTCAGTCCGCGCTGCTGAAGGTAGAACAACTGATCTTCCCCGATCTTGGAGGTGGTGGCCTCGTGCTCTACCTTGGCCGTTTGGTTTTCGATCTCCAGGTAGGGAAAGGTGTGCGCGCCGCAGCGGTCGCCCATCAACAGGGAGTCGCACTGGGAAAAATTGTGGGCGTTTTCGGCTCGCTTCCCGATTTTCACGAGCCCGCGGTACGAATTGTCGCTGCGACCGGCCGAGATTCCTTTGGAAATGATAGTACTTCGGGTGTTCTTGCCCAGGTGCACCATCTTGGTGCCGGTGTCGGCCTGCTGATAGTTGTTGGTTACAGCCACAGAGTAAAATTCACCGATGGAGTTGTCTCCTTTGAGCACGCAACTGGGGTACTTCCAGGTAATGGCCGAGCCGGTTTCCACCTGGGTCCAGGAAATCTTGGAGTTGCGCCCCTTGCACAGACCGCGCTTGGTGACAAAGTTGTAGATTCCGCCCTTGCCTTCGGCATCGCCGGGATACCAGTTCTGCACCGTGGAGTACTTGATCTGCGCATCGTCCAGTGCGACGAGCTCTACCACGGCCGCGTGCAGCTGGTTTTCGTCGCGCATCGGTGCCGTACAGCCTTCCAGATAGCTTACGTAGCTGCCCTCCTCAGCGATGATGAGCGTGCGCTCAAACTGGCCGGTATTCGCGAAGTTGATGCGGAAATAAGTGGACAGCTCCATGGGGCAGCGCACGCCCTTGGGGATGTACACAAAGGAACCGTCGGAAAATACAGCGGAGTTCAACGCGGCAAAGTAATTGTCGTTGTAGGGCACTACGCTGCCCAGGTATTTTTTAACCAGTTCGGGATGGTCCTGCACCGCTTCGCTGAACGAGCAGAAAATAATGCCCAACTCGGCCAGCTTCTCCTTGTAGGTCGTCTTGACCGACACGCTGTCCAGCACGGCATCCACCGCTACACCGGCAAGTACTTTCTGTTCTTCCAGCGGGATACCCAGGCGATCGAAGGTGCGCAGCAACTCGGGATCCACTTCGTCCAGGCTTTCGTACTTGGGCTTTTTCTTGGGCGCCGCGTAGTAGATGATGTCCTGATAATCGATGGGCTCGTAATGCACATTGGGCCACTTGGGCTCCTTCATCGTCAGCCAGTTGCGGTAGGCCTTGAGCCGCCATTCGGTCATGAATTCCGGCTCGTTCTTCCTGGCCGAGATCATGCGGACGACCTCTTCGTTCAGGCCTTTCGGAAAGGCATCCGTCTCAATATCACTGGTGAAGCCGTATTTGTATTCGCTGCTGGTGTGTTTTTCCAGCGTTTGCATGGAATCGCTCATAGATCAGGGCGTCTTTTTAGCGTTGCAAATTTAGACTAAGTCCAAATAATTTCTTCATGTAACACTACAACGGCACAGGCACAAAGTTCAAGGGAAATCGGGATTTTTCCTGCCTGTGGAATAAGAAGAAACAACGCATCACTCCTGAGGTTCTCTGCCCTTCCGCTTTTTGTGAAATGCCTCCCCTTCAGCGCAGGAGGAGTTTGCCATGCCGGCTGCCCCGGGGGGTGTCCAGCCGGTAGAGGTACATGCCGGCCGGAAGATCCAGCTCCAGGGCCTCCATCCAGGCCCCCCGGCCCGACCACTGCCTGCGCGCACAGAGCTGTCCGCCGGAGGAAAATAGCCGGAAATGAACGGGCCCGCTCATATCCTCACCGGAAATGAATAGGCGGCGGCCTGCGGGGTTGGGAAACACCCTTACGGCCGGAGTTCCGGCAGCCCCTTCCCGGAGGCTGGTCAGCTCCAGGGCCCGCTCCACGGCCGCCAGGGCATCTACCCGGCCATAGCCGTATACTGCATTGGGCACCGCCTGACCGGATAGGTTCCCGCAATTCTGGTCGTCCTGCATGGGTTTTGCCGTTTCTTCCAGGATGCGTTCTATCCGCTCCACCTGCCCGCGCAGTTCGGGATTGGCACTGAGCAGGAGTGCCACGAGGCCAGCCACATGGGGGCCGGCCATACTGGTGCCGCTGAGGGAGGCGTATTCGCCCCCGCGAACAGACGAACGCACGCCCACCCCCGGTGCGGCCACATCGGGTTTCAGGCGGAAGCTGCTATCTGCCACGACCGGCCCGCGACTGCTGAAACTCGCAATGGTGTCGTCGGAGCGGGTGGCGCCCACGGAAAAGCTGCCTTCAAAGATGGCCGGCGGGGCATTGACCGTGCCGCAGGCGTTGCCGCTGTTGCCGGCCGAAGCCACTACGACGATGCCGGCGGCGCGCACGTGGTCGATCGCTTGCTCCATCAGGGTCCAGTTGGCGGGCGTACAGCCCTCGATCCCGGGGCAGCGCCAGGAATTATTGATCACATCGGGAGCCCGGGCCGGGTCGGGATTTTCGTCCTGCAGATCGGTGGGCGCCAAAAACCACTGGAAACATTCCAGGTAAGTGGAGAGCATACCCCAGCCGCGCTCCATGTTGCGGCAGGCGATCCAGCGGGCGTCGGGCGCCAGGCCGATCTGGTTGCCCTGCCCGTCGTCGCCGACCATCGTACCCATAGTGTGGGTGCCGTGATCGTCGTCGTCGCAGGGCACGGGAGAATCCAGTCCGCAGGGGTTGTTCATCGGGTTGCTGGTGCTGTCATTATTCAGGGGGTTGAGTTCGCGTATGGCGTCGTGCCAGTGGTAGTTGTGATCGGCCTGGCTGCCGTTCCAGCCCCGATACTGCTCCTTCAGGGCCGGGTGCTCCCACTCGTAGCCCGTATCCTGGCCGGCGACCACCACCCCCTGCCCGCGAAAGCCCAGCTTCCACACCTGTTCGGCCCCGATCTGCCGGATCCCCCACTCGATGTCCTCGCGAGGCCGGAGGGAAGGGGCTGCAGATGACGGGCGCTCCAGGGCCACCACCGGATCGGGGATCAGCGCCTGCACTTCCGGATGCCGGATGAGTGCAGCGGCCAGCTCGGCATCGCCCCGGGTGCGGATGACGTTGACGATCCGAAAGGCCTGATGGGGTGCGCCGGCCCGGTCCAATAGCCGGATCACGCCCGCCTGGCTTCGGCGAGCCGCCTCCCGCAATTGTTCAAATACAAATTGCCCTTTTACGTCTTTTTCGGCAAAGCGCGCTGCCTGGCCGAGCGCCGCCCGAGTGCGAAGCACGATCAGCCATTCCGCCGCTTCGCCGCGATCCAGCCGGGCACTCACCGCAGGGTCAATCCCGGCGGGCTGCTGGGCGATCAGGGTCAGGGGAATTGCAATACCCCAAAGGAGGGCGATTAAAAGCCGGTATGTCATCGTGGCTTGCGTTTTCGGGCAAAATAAGCCTTCCGGACAAGCTTTGGAACGCCTTTGGCGGCGAATGTACCTTTTTAGCTTAATTCACAGAAAATGGGGGAGTTAGATGCATACATTTCAACAGATAAATTGTATTTTCCACCGAGAGCAAGGAGACCTACGCCCGGAAACCGTTTTTAACCAAAACACCCCAGAGCCGCAAACAGAGAGGGGCTATGCCGACCAAAACCCAGATCTTCGATGCGTTTACCGGGATAAGCGCATGGGATCACCATGCTATCGTACAGTTTATCCTGGAGCACTCCAGCGGTGCCAGCCGTAAGGACGTATGCGAATCCATCGACTATGCGTTGAAGAACAAGCCTTCTTTCGGAGGTTTTGTGCTCACCCTTTGGGAAAACCGGGAGTTGCTCGGGGTATTGGTATGCAACAGAACAGGCATGACCGGGTACAGCCCCCGCAACGTATTCGTCTTTGTCGCAGTTCCCACCTCCGATGCCCGCAGCGAACAAATTCTGCGCGAGCTCCTGGACGAAGGCGTAAAGCGAGCCGACGGGGACATCGCCCTCCACCTGGAGCCCGGCCATCCCGCCCTGCCGCTGTACGAGGACCGAGGTTTTCAACCCCAATACCTGGAGTTGCGTTTTCAGAAAAACCCTTCCACCGTACAAGCTCATTAAGGACACCTCTTCCCCAATTTTTTTCAGAAAAGAACTACCTTCTTTTGGGGAAAATTCGTACACTTCGAAGCTGTAGATGTCCTAACCCCACTCCATGAACTCAGATCGCGTGATCGGCTGCCATACGGGGAAAGATCGCGGTCCGCTGCTGATCGCCCTGGGCGGCATGCACGGCAATGAACCGGCCGGCGTACGAGCGCTGGAGCAATTTTTCACCCTGTTGGAAATAGAGCCCAGCATCAACCCCGAATTCTCCTTCTGCGGCCGCTTTGTGGGCTTGCGGGGCAACCTGAAAGCCCTGCGCCGGGAGCGCCGCTTCATCGAAAAGGACCTCAACCGGCAGTGGACCCCCGAGAACGTGGCCCGCATCCGCCGGACACCCCGGCAGGATCTGGAAAATGAGGATCTCGAGCTCCTGGAGGTTCTGGAGTGCATCGAAGAACAGATTCGCGATTACCAACCCGCCAAAATGGTGCTGCTGGACCTGCACACTACGACGGCCACCGGCGGCATCTTCTCCATACCCACCGACGATCCCGAGAGTGTCCGCATTGCCGTAGAGCTGCACGCACCCGTCATCAAAGGGCTGTTGCGGGGCATACGGGGCACCACCCTGCACTATTTCAACACCGAAAACATGGGCGTGCGCACCGTGTCCGTCACCTTCGAGGCCGGCCAGCACGACGACGAACTCTCCGTAAACCGCGCCCTGGCTGCCATTACCAACTGCATGCGCACCATAGGTTGCGTGCAGGCCCAGCATGTGGAGAACCGGCACGACGAACTGCTCAAGGAATACTCCCAAAACCTGCCCAAGATCGCCGAACTCATCATGACCCATCCCATACGGCCGGGCGACCAGTTCCGCATGCTGCCCAATTACCACAACTTCCAGCATGTGGACCAGGGCGAAGTACTGGCCGTTGACCAGCACGGCAAGATCAAAGCACCGGAAGAGGGCTGCATCCTCATGCCCCTCTACCAGGAGCAAGGCGACGACGGCTTTTTCCTCATCCGGCCGTTGGAGTTCTTTTGATGGGTTTTCGATGCCTCCCGCAGGAGGGGAGGAGCCCTTCACCGGTATTTTCCCGCTGAAAATCCCCGGAGCAAAGGTAGTCCGCTAGGCTTCATCGGCCATCTGCAAAAACTGCATGTCGTGCAGGTGGCGGTAGTGCCCGTCCTCGAGCTGCAGCAGCTCCTCGTGCGTGCCGTATTCCACCACCTGGCCTTTGCGCAGTACCAGTACGTGGTCGGCATGGCGGATCGTGCTCAGGCGGTGCGCAATGATGATGCTGGTGCGCCGGGCGATGAGCTTTTCGATGGCGTGCTGGATGACGGCTTCGGTCTCCGGATCCACCGAGGAGGTGGCCTCATCCAGGATGAGAATGTCGGGGTCGAACACCAAGGCCCGCACGAAGGAGATGAGCTGTCGCTGCCCCATGCTCAGGGTAGCGCCCCGCTCCATCACCTGGTAATCGTAGCCTCCCGGTAGCCGCTCGATGAATGCATCCGCTCCGATGAGGCGGGCGGCTTTTTCCACTTCTTCGCGGCTGATGGCTTCGTCGCGCAGAGTGATGTTTTCGTACACGCTGCCCGAGAAGAGGAAGACGTCCTGCAGGACCATGCCCAGGCGATTGCGCAGGGCGTAGAGGTCGTATTCGCGCTGGTCCACTCCATCCACCAGGATATGGCCTTTCTGAATGTCGTAGAAGCGGTTGAGCAGGTTGATGATCGTGGTTTTGCCGGAGCCGGTGCTTCCCACGATAGCCAGGGTATTGCCGGGCTCGATGCGAAAGCTGAGATCGCGCAATACCCAATCGCGGGCATTGTACGCGAAGTAGACGCGTTGAAAGGCCACCTCACCGCGCAGTTTCTCCGGCTTACGGGTGCCGGTATTGGGAATGAGCTCCTCGCGGTCCAGGAGGGTGAAGACCCGCTCGGAGGCGACCAGCCCCATCTGGAGAGTGTTGAACTTATCGGCCAGCATGCGCATGGGGCGAAAGAGCATGCTCAGGTAAATGGGAAAGGCAACCAGGGCGCCCAGGGTCACCTCATTGCCAATGACCCCGCGGGCGCCGTACCACACCATCAGGCCCAGGGAAGCCGCCGAGATGATCTCCACTACCGGAAAGAAAATGGCATAGTATAGGATCGAGTCCAGGTTGGCTTGGGTGTATTCCCGGTTGATGGATCGAAACTTGTTCATTTCCTGTTCTTCCGCATTGAAGATCTGCACCACGCGCATGCCGGTGATGCGTTCCTGCAGAAAAGCGTTCATGCGAGAGATCTGGGACCGCACGATCTGAAAGGCGGCCTTTACTTTTTCCTTGAAGATGTAGGTGGCCCCGATCAGCAGGGGCAGCACGGTGAGGCACACCAGGGTAAGCTTCCAGCTGGTGTACAGCATGATACCCAGCACGGCAAACAAGGTGAGCAGGTCAGCCACGATGTTGATGACCCCCTGCGTGAATACCTGGTTGATGGTTTCGATATCGTTGATGGTGCGGGTGGTGCTGGTTCCAATGGGGGTGTGGTCGAAGTACTTTAGCCGCAGATCGGTGATGTGCCGAAAAACGCGCACGCGCAGGTCGCGGATCACCGATTGGCCCAGCAGATTGGTGGAATAGATAAAAATGTATTCCAGCACGGCTTCCAGGATGAGCACGCCGAAAAGCAGGAGAGTAAGGCGCAGCATGCCGTCCAGGTCGTAGTGGAAGATATAATCATCTACCATCACCTTGATGAGGTGGGGACGCAGGATAGCTACCGGGGCCAGCACGACGCCCAGCACGGCAGCGGTCATGAACAGCCTGCGGTAGGGCATAGCCTGGCGGAGCACCCGCCCCAGCACGTACCAGTCCAGCTTGTTTTTATTGCTTCCTGAGGCCATAGGCTTGAAATGGACTGCAAACGTAACGGTAAGTGCGAGCGGATAGTTTCATCGGCTTTCCGTTTAGTTCGCCATCTGGAACCGGGCTGCTGGGGTAGGTCCGAATCGCGGCGGTACACATTGCATCCGGCTTTTCCGCATTCGCGAACTGCTGCCCTACAGCAGGCCTTCGTCGGAAAAGCTGGTGTAGCCGCCTTCGGCTATGATGAGGTGGTCCAGCACACATACATCCAGCACTTGTCCGCCCTGTTTGAGTTTGCGGGTAAGCTCCAGATCGGCCTGGCTGGGCTGGAGGTTGCCGGAGGGATGGTTGTGGCACAGGATGAGCGAGCTGGCCAGGGCCTCTACCGCTTTGCGGAATACGATCTTGGCGTCCACTACGGTGCCGCTCACGCCACCGGTACTGATGCGCTCGCGGCCAATAATCCGGTTGGCGCGATTGAGCAGGAGCAGCCAGAACTCCTCGTGGGGCAGATCCGCGATCAGGGGGGCGATAGCCTGGTAGGCATCCTGGCTGGCGCGCACCCGCGGCCGGTGGCGCAGATCGGCCAGCTGCCGGCGGCGGCCCAGCTCCAGGGCGGCTGCTACCGTAACGGCCTTGGCCTCGCCCATGCCTTTGTAGCGAATGAGCTCGCCTACCGAGCAGCGCCCCAGGGCGTGCAGGTCCTGATCCACATCGGCCAGGATCCGCTGCGCAAGCCCTACGGCCGTCTCTTCCACGGAGCCCGACCGGAGCAGTATGGCCAGCAGCTCGGCATCGGTCAGGCTGTTTTTGCCCCGCACCAGCAGCTTCTCACGGGGGCGGTCTTCCTCGGCCCAGCTCTTGATGCCGAGGGGCGATTGGGTATAGGAGGACATGGTTTTTGGGTTTTTGGGGGAAATGCCCGGCACCGGTGCAGGTACCTGCATACGTACAACCTTTATTTTTATATAGGAGTCCATTTTTTACAATTTTCCACAAGCCCCCCGAAAAAGAGGAATTCCCGCTATCTTGACCGCATGCATCGTTTTACCGGCAAGGACGAGCCCCGCGATTTTTCCTTTCGCCCCGGTGAGCGCCTTAAGAGTCGCAAGCTCATCCAGCGGCTCTTTGCCGAGGGGCACTCCTTTGGCCAATATCCGCTGCGCGTAGTATGGCTGGAAGTGGAAGAAGACTGGGACTATCCCGTGCAATTCGCCCAGACCGTTTCCAGGCGAAAGTTCCCCCGGGCCGTACAGCGCAACCGCCTCAAGCGCCAGATGCGCGAAGCCTGGCGCCTGTCGCGCCACCGCCTGTATAAAAAGCTGAGGCGCGAAAACAAAAAGATCGCTGTGATGCTGTTGTATACAGCCGCGGAGCCCTTGCCCTTTGCAACCATCAAAAATGCCTGTCGGAAGATCATCCGGCGCCTGGAAAATCAGCTTTCCCCATGAACGCATACCCGCTTGCCCGCACCCTCGGGCTGCTCCTGGCCCTGAGCCTGAGCGCGACCCTGAACGGCCAGAAAATGCTCATCCTGGAAAAATACGGATCGGCCAAGGTGAAGAAATTCTACGTGGGCGACGAACTGGAGTACAAGCTCTACGATTTTCCCGGCTTCCGGGAGGCCGTACTGGAAGACATCCTGGTGGAGGACAACCTGCTCGTTTTTCCGAAACAGTACGTTTCGCCGGAAGACATCGAAGCCTTTCGCTACGACATCAGTTGGGGCAAGCCGGTGGGCCGAAGCCTCATGTACTTCGGCCTGGGCTGGTCCTTCTTTGCCGGCGTGGCCGACCTCACCGGCCTGGGCTACGAATACCGCTGGCGCGATGCCATCGTGTCGGGTACTGCCGTCCTGTCCGGCTTCCTGATCTCCAAACTGGTCAAACACAAGACGATTCGCTTCGGCAAAAGGCGGCGCCTGCGGGTGATCGACGTCACCCCCGTGCCCGCACCGCCGCCCAGGCCCTAGTCGGGCTCGTCCATCAGATAGCGGAGGGCCAGTTCGTAGCCTTTGAGGCCCATGCCGGCGATGAGGCCTGCGCAGTGCGCCGACAGGTAGGAATGCCGGCGAAAAGTCTCCCGGGCAAACACGTTGGAGAGGTGCACCTCCACGACCGGGCTCGCTATGGCGGCTATCGCATCGGCCAGGGCCAGGGAGGTGTGGGTGTAGGCCCCCGCATTGAGCACCAGTCCGTGGCTGGAGAATCCCCACTCGTGCAGCTTGTCGATGAGAGCGCCTTCGCCATTGCTCTGAAAGTAGTGCAGGTCGGCTTCCGGAAAGCGCGCCTGCAAGCGTGGCCAATACGCCTCAAAAGAGGTATGGCCATACAATTCGGGCTCCCGCCTGCCCAGCAGGTTGAGGTTGGGGCCGTTGAGGATGTGGTATGCCGGACGCGCCAAGGTGGAGGGGGGGTCAGTTGGCCAGGTCGGATAAAAATTTGATGCGCATCAGCTGGATCTCCTCTATGGTGATGTCGTCCTCTTTGAGCTCGTTGTAGGCTTCCAGTTCCGAATCGGTATCGGCCTGCATGAAGTACTCGTAGATGTCTTCGCGGGAGTACTCGTCCACATTTTCCTCGACGTAATAGTCGATGTTGAGCTTGGTGCCGGAGGTGACGATGGCGTAGAGCTCCTGCAGCAGGTCTTCCATGCTGATGTTGTTGGAGGCCGCCAGGTCTTCCAGGGGGATCTTGCGGTCGATCCCCTGAATGATGTTGACCTTGATCTTGGACTTATTCGCCACTTGCTTGACCACGAAGTCGTTGGGGCGTTCGATGTCGTTTTGGTCCACGTAGTCCTGGATGAGTTCCAGGAAGGGCTTTCCATAGCGCATGGCCTTGCCCTTGCTCACGCCGCTGATCTGGGCCATATCCTCCATGCTGAGGGGGTATTGGGTGGCCATGTCTTCCAGGGATGGATCCTGGAAGATGACGAAGGGCGGCACATCGCGGCGGCGGGCTTCCTTGCGGCGCAGATCCTTCAGCATTTTCATGAGTGCCTCATCCAGTACGGCCGAGCCGTTGGATGCCGGTTGAGCCGGAGCCAGCTCGTCGTAGTTGTGGTTGATGGGCACCTGAATGGCATGCGGCTTTTTCATGAAGGCGCGGCCTGCCGGGGTGAGCTTCAGCAGGCCGTAGCTCTCTACGTCCTTGTACAGCAGGTCGTTGAGCATGGCCTGGCGGAAAACCGTGCTCCAGAACGTATCGTCCTGCGCTTTGCCTTTGCCAAAAATGGGCTTTTGATCGAAGCCGTAGTCGCGCATCTGCTTGGTATCTCGCCCGCGCACGAAGTCGATAAGGGTCTTGATGCCGTAGTTTTCGTCTAACTGCTCCACGGCTTGCAGTCCGAGTTGCATTTCCTTTTTGACCTCGACGCGCTCCTTGGGGTAGCGGCAGTTGTCGCACATGTTGTCACAACCGCTGTCGTCGTATTCTTCGCCGAAGTAATGCAGCAGGAATCTGCGGCGGCAGGCCGTCGTTTCGGCATAGGCCATGACCTCCTGCAGCAATTGGTTGCCCATTTCCCGTTCGGCCACGGGCTTGTCGCGCAGGAATTTTTCCAGCTTCAGTATATCCTTGTAGGCGTAAAAAGCCACGCAGTGCCCCTCCAGGCCATCCCGGCCGGCCCGGCCGGTCTCCTGGTAGTAGTTCTCGATGCTTTTCGGGATGTCGTAGTGGATGACAAAGCGCACGTCCGGCTTGTCGATCCCCATGCCGAAGGCGATGGTCGCCACGATCACGTCCACCTCCTCCATGAGAAAGCCGTCCTGGGTCTTGGAGCGCACCTTGGCATCCAGGCCGGCGTGATAGGGGGCAGCCTTGATGTCGTTCACCAGCAGGGCTTTGGCAATGTCTTCAGCCGATTTCCGGCTCTGTACGTACACGATGCCCGACTGGCCGTCCTTTTCTTTGGCGATCTGGATGATCTGCTTGATCACTTCCTCGTGCTTGCCCTTGGGGCGCACCTCGTAGTACAGGTTCTCGCGATTAAAGGAAGAGATGAAGGTTCGCTCGTCCGCCATATTGAGGTTCTTCACGATGTCGGACTGCACCTTGGGGGTGGCCGTAGCGGTCAGGGCCACTACGGGGATGTCGGTGCCGATGGCATCCAGCATATCGCGAATGCGGCGGTATTCCGGCCGGAAGTCGTGGCCCCATTCGGAAATGCAGTGCGCCTCATCCACGGCGACGAAGGAGATATTCACCTGTTGAAAAAAGGCAATGTTCTCGCCCTTGGTCAGCGTCTCGGGCGCAATGAAGAGCATCTTGGTCTTCTCGTCCATGATGTCCTGCTTCACTTTCTTCATCTGCGCCTTGGTCAGGGAGGAGTTCAGGAAGTGGGCCACCTCATTGTCTTGGCTGTAGCCGCGGATGGCATCCACCTGGTTTTTCATTAGTGCGATCAGAGGGGATATGATCAGGGCGGTGCCGTCCAGCAGGAGGGCCGGCAGTTGATAGCACAGGGACTTGCCCCCGCCGGTAGGCATAATGACGAAGGTGTCCTGGCCGTCCAGTACACTGCGAATGATAGACTCCTGATTGCCTTTGAATGCATCAAATCCAAAATGTTGCTGCAATGCGTCGTGCAGACTTTCCACGGTCGTAATCATAGCATACGATTCTGGGTCGGAGGAATGCTGTACTTTTGTCGTCCAATCGGGCCAAAGACCCAATTAAGTTAGGCAAAAAATGGGGATAAAAATAATTTTTAACGGTTTTCCAATCAGGCGGTTATAATCGCTCTCAACCCTGTTTTTGAAAAAGCTTTCAAAAGTACAAAATTTTATGGGGAAGTCCGAAGAACTCATCCTGGAAACTGCCCGCCGCACGCTGCGCATCGAAGCGGAGGTGATCCGGGGTCTGCAGGACAGCATCGACGAGGATTTCCGCCAATGCGTACAACTCATCTTCGAAAGCCCCGGCCGCGTGGTGGTAACCGGCATCGGCAAGAGCGCCATCGTAGGGCAGAAGATCGTGGCTACGCTCAACTCCACGGGCACGCCCGCCCTGTTTATGCACGCCGCCGATGCCATCCACGGCGACCTCGGTATGATAAGACCACCTGACCTGGTACTTTGTTTATCCAAAAGCGGTGAAACTCCCGAAGTGAAGGCCCTGGTGCCCCTGCTGCGCAATCTGGGGCGCACCCTCATCGGCATGGTGAGCCAGTCGGATTCCTACCTGGCCCGCCGTGCGGATTTCGTTCTGCTCACCCCCGTCAGCCAGGAAGCCGACCCCAACAATCTGGCTCCCACCGCCAGCACCACCGCTCAAATGGCTATGGGCGACGCCCTGGCCACCGCCCTGCTGGCCCTGCGCGGCTTCACCCCGGCCGACTTCGCCCAGTATCACCCCGGCGGCGCACTCGGCAAGCAACTCTACCTGCGCGTGAACGATCTCTACCCCCAAAACGAGAAACCGGCCGTTGGCCTGCAAGCCTCCCTGTCCGAGACCATCCTGGAGATGACCTCCAAGCGCCTGGGCGCTACCGCCGTACTGGACGAGCAGGGCCGACTGGCCGGGGTCGTCACCGACGGCGACCTGCGCCGCATGCTGGAACGAAGCGGCGGCCAGGACGGCATTCAGGCACAGACCATCATGACCCCAAACCCCAAGACCATCCCTCCCGACGCCCTGGCCGTAAAAGCCCTGCAGCCCATGCCCCAGCCACGAATTACCCAGCTGCTGGTAGTGGACGAAGAACGCGGGTACCTGGGGCGGGGCAACCCTGGCCCTTTTA
>JAJDFU010000558.1 GCA_020528935.1 Saprospiraceae bacterium
TGTGGCCATAGAGTAGAGTCGACATCCCCGGGCAGGAGGACCGGCGTCGGGGGGGGTAAGTGTTGTCACAGCCTCGAGGACAGGTGTCAGTCGCGGGCCACGGAGAATCCTCTACGTTACCGGGGCCCGTGGGGAATGCCAAATCCAAATCGTCCATACCGCATTCTCCCCCTTTTCTTCATCGCTCTTTTCCTACCGCTCACCGCCTGCCAGACCGTCGCGAAGTACGGCCGCTGTTATCAACAGACGAAAGACCCGGACTGCCTGCAGCAAGTGCTGACCCGCATGGAAGCCGGGGTAGATACCGCCTACGTCAAAGAGATCCTGGGCGAGCCCATCGACATGGGATTCGATTACCGGTACCTGGTCGACGAACAAAGCGAAGAGGGCTGCCCGATGGGAGCCGTCTTCCACATCGGCGACGGAGGAAAGGTCAGCGATATGTGGTTCGGCGCGATCTGCGAATGAATGCATGCCGAAAACCTTACTAAAACTTTTTTCCCGCAATTGGGCCTATGACTGGTCGGTTTATTCCGGATGCCGGACTTCCTTACCGATTGAGATGTTTGCCCGAACGTTTACCTTCATCCTCAATGAACGCTCCATCCGACCCCCGAACTTCCGGTCCGCCCTCCGGCTTTCGCCTCCGGCAAATATTCCCGCCTGCCGTCGGGCTGCTGGGCATAGGGGTCATGTTGGCTACCTCTTATGGATTGCGCGAAGGGCGTATTCCCACGATCTCCTTTACGGGCTACGGTCAGCTCGATCTGATGTTGACCATGCAATGCGTGGTATTCCCCTTTTCTTTTCTGGTATTGGGCGCGATGTATCTCTACGACGCCCGGCGTTTCCGCCGCTTTTTCCGGGCCGGGGAAATCGATGCCGAGGCGCAGCCGCTCCGCTGGCTGGGCATACGTGAAGGCACCCGATGGAAGCGGGTGGGCTGGATTTTTGCCGCGATTCTCAGTGTGGGCACAGCCATCTTTATGACTATAGGCGTCATCCAGATGGACGGCGTGTTCAATGCCGAAGTGTGGAAACTACTCCCGCTCGCCCTGCTTTTCTCTACGACCAACGCCTGGAGCGAAGAGGTCTTTACCCGCTTCACAGTAGTAGCCGGCTTGGACGGCGAAGTGCGCCCCACCACCAAATACTGGATCTCGGCGGCCATTTTCGGCATTCCGCACTATTTGGGCACGCCGGGCGGCCCCATCGGGCTGCTCATGGCGGGCTTCATGGGTTGGCTGCTGGCCAAGTCGGTACACGAAACCCGGGGCCTGTTCTGGGCCTGGTTCCTCCATTTCATTCAAGATGTCATCATCTTTACGGCCAGCCTCATGATCCTGATGGGGGCGCAGTAATTTGACGGCTCCCGCCTTTCCCGCTTTCATCGCTTTGGCACGCCTTTGTGATCCTTTTCGGAACGAGATCGGGGCCAAAGATCCGTTTACCGCCCAAAGGAAATTTTTGAGATGGCTTCTAAGTACAATCTCAAACGCATTGAAGGGATGTTCCAGTGTGCAATCAACCACTCCCGCGTTCAAACGCATACTGCAAAACCTTTGGTTTTGAACGTAGTCTTTATATTGCCGGCCTCACGCAAAAGTCTGATTCCCCATGCGCCTCCTATTTTCCCTGCTGTTCCTGGCCGGCTTCGCCACGGCCTGCCACCTGGGCCGTTCCGTGACCCGCTTTAAGGCCAACATCACCGACCACAAGATCTTTCCCGCCACGCCGATCGCTCCCGGCGAGGAATCCTTTTATTTCACATCTACCTCAAACCGGGACATCCCCTTGCGCATCAACGGCGAGCGCTACGCGTTGGACTCGTTCCTGCGGAATGAAACCACCACCACAGCTTTTCTGCTCATCCATCAGGACAGCCTCCTCTTCGAACGCTACTATCGAGGCTATGCGCCGTCGGATGTGTCCAACATTTTCTCCGTTTCCAAATCCGTGACCGCCCTGCTGGTGGGCCTGGCCCTGGAAGACGGCTACCTGGGCAGCGTGCAGGATCCCATCACCCGCTACCTGCCCGAGCTGAAGGAGGGGCACCCTTATTTTCAGGAACTCACCCTGGAACACTTGCTGAACATGCGTTCCGGACTGGACTTCAGCGAGGGCTATTCCAGCCCCTTCTCCAGTGTGGCCAAGCTGTACTACGGGCGCCATCAGCTCAGGCAGATCAAGAAGATGGATTTCGAGGCCCGCCCCGGTGCGCGCAGAAAATACCAAAGCGTATCCACCACCCTGCTGGGCATGGCCGTGGAGGAGGCTACCGGCAAAGCGCTGGGGCAATACCTGGAGGAAAAGATCTGGCAGCCCCTGGGTATGGAAAATGCCGCCAGCTGGAGCGTGGACGACAAGAAGCACCGGGCCACCAAGGCCTTCTGCTGCCTCAACCTCACGGCCCGCGACCTGGCCAAGATCGGCAAGCTGTACCTGCAAGAAGGCCAGTGGGACGGCCGGCAGATCGTTTCCCGCGACTGGATCCGGCGCTGTACCCAACCGAATATGGACAACGACTGCTACCAGTACCAGTGGTACAGCGTGGAGGGTATCGGCCGGGCCGAGGGCGAGGAGCTGCTGTATCCCGATTCGCTGGCCGCCGTACAGGGCGCTCGCGAACAAGGCTACAGGCACTTTTATGTGGATCAAAAGAGCAGTGACAAGCCGGACTGGCACATCCACAACTGCGGACCGGACTACTATGCAGAGGGCATACTCGGCCAGTTTTTGTACGTACACCCGGAGCGCAACATCATCGCCGTGCGCCTTGGCGAAAAAGGCGATTTCGACTACGAGCAGCTTTTCCAGGTCCTGGCCGAGCGATTTGGAACGAAGAAGGAATAATACCATTTTAAAATGAGAATGACGCATGAAACCTGCCTCTTTTCCGCCTACTCCTCGTTAAAAATCCTCGCCGTAGCTCAGGCTATGCC
>JAJDFU010000422.1 GCA_020528935.1 Saprospiraceae bacterium
TTGTGGTTGTGTCATGGGTCTTGTTGGTTTAGTGTCTGTTGATTTTTTTTTTCAGGCAGAAGACGTCATACGATTTCTAGTACGGGCTCGTGGGCTCGGAGATTGGTAGAAGGGACAGGCCATTGGTCCGGTGTGTTCATACTCGATAGAAAGATGCAAATGGACGAACCATACCCCTAACAAAGCGGATCGTTTTTTTTTAGAAAAAAAAATGCAGGTAGCCGGCCAGGCGATTCCGCAGGTGCTTGAGGGCTTTGCCCATCTGGTTCTCCACGGTTTTCACCGAAATACCCAACTGCTGCGCGATCTCCTTGTAGCTGCGCTCCTCGAACCGACTGAGCTGGAAGATGGTGCGGCAGCGCGGGGGCAGCTCGCCTATGGCCTGCCGCAACTGATGCTGCAACTCGTCGTGCAGGTAGCGTTCCTCCGCATCGTCGGTGAGCGGGGCGGTCATGGTGGGAAAATGGTCGTCGTTGAGGAAAGTGCGCTGCCGGCGCAGATAGGCCAGCGCTTCATTGACGGCCATGCGACGCAAATAAGCGGGTAGTGAGGATTGAATAGAGATGGACTCCCGCTTGATCCAAAAGCGCAAAAAGACCTCCTGCGCCAGATCCTCTACCGTGTTGTGATCCGGTACAAAGCGCCGGATGGCATGGCACACAGGCAGGTATTCGCGGTCGAACAGCTGTTTCAGTGCATCCTGGTCGCCTGCCTGAATGAGCTGAAATAAAGGGTCTGGTGCGTCCTCGGCCATGTGCTTTTTCTGCGCTTTGACCTTCAAAATAGCGGGATTACCCGCAAAAATCCACCCTGGATTCGACCAATATCCCGCCTGTATGGACGAGCAATCCCGGAGAGCTTTCTTACCTTGGTCCCATGCGATATCATACCTGGCGCATTGCGTTGGTTATCATGTTCTTACTGTTGGGCATTCTGCTGCACGTGCAGGCTGGCCTGGAAGCTGCCTGGTACCTGTATGCCGGCGCCTTTCTGCTGGCGCTGACCTATTTTTTGTTTGGAACGGTGTGGGTGGCCTATCGCCTGCTCAACCAGGGCAAAGTGCTGGAGGCCGAACAGTCCCTTCTGCTCAATCGCTATCCGCAGTTCCTCCTGGGGCGCAACAAGACCTATTATTACTTCATCCGCGGCCTCATTCACCTGCAACACAAAGAGCTGGAGGCCGGACAGGAGGCGCTCCACCGGGCGGTAAAAATGGGCAAGCTGCGGCCAAAAGATCAGGCGCTGGCACTCATCAACCTGGCTCATGCGGCCTTTGTGCTGAAAGATTACGGCCGGGCGCGCGAGCGCATGGCCGACGTGCAGGGCCTTCAGGTGGATGACCTGCTGGTGAAGCAACAACTGGAAGAGCTGGAAAAAGCCCTGGCTCAGGTCGGCTGACAACCAACCAAGCCGGTGTTTCTGCTGTTCTATCCGTACCTTTGCATAAACCCGGGATTATGTTTTCCATCAACATCTATCTGCGCTTTGCCCTCATGGCCGTCTTCCTTATCGGCGGCATCGTACTGGCCTTTCTTTTCGGCTTTTGGTACGCCTTTCCCCTCATTCTCATAGGGGTGGCCCTGTTGGTGGGATACGTCATGCTGGGCACGGTGCAGTCCGCAGCCCAGATCATGAATGCCGCCGACTTCGAAGGGGCCGAAAAGCGACTCAACCTCACCCTGACGCCCAGGCTCCTGTATCCGTCCAGCCGCGCCTACTATTACATGCTCAAGGGCTCCATCGCACTGGCTAACCGCGATTCGGACGAAAGTGAGCAGTGGCTGCGCAAAGCGCAGGAGGTCAAAATCCCTACCGACAACGAAAAGGCCATGCTGGAGATCCAATTGGGCAACATCATGGCCAGCAAGGGCAAATGGAAGCAGGCCAAGAATCACCTGCGCAACGCCAAGCAACTCAAAGTGACCGAACCTCAGATCAAAGATCAGATCAGGCAATTTGAGAAAACCCTGCAGCAACAAAGCCAGGTGCGCTCTGCCGCCCGTGGCCAGCAGGGCCAGACCATGCGCCCCGGCGGTAAGCGGCGCCGCCCGAAGATCCGCTAGGGACAGGTTGCGGCAACGGAAGGCGTTCTTCCTTATAATCGATAGACCTCATCAGGACGAAGCTGTATTTCGATCTCGAGGGCAGACAGGTTTTTCCGAGGTGGGTTGTCGATGAATAACAACCCGCCAATTGCAGGTATTAAAGCGATCAGCAACACGCCCAGCCCCGGTAATACCCAGGGAATGTAAAAGATGATGACCTCTCCTCCGAGCAAGGAAGCAGGAAAGGTAGCCAAAGTGAATGGAAAAGATAGGATCATGGCAAAAAGCAGCAGCAATAAGATCAGAAAAGCCAGGCCCAATACGGCTGTCAGCACCAAAAAGAGAATTTTCCATCCGCTGGGTTTCTCCGGTCTGACCTTGATCCACTTGATCTGATCGTAGGGTATAGCCTCTTTCCAAACGGCGACGGCCTGCCGGTCGATGGAGGTCACGGTGCCTTTAAATTTTCGCTTATTCTTCTGTTTTCCGATCACCCAATCGCCTTCGCGTATCGTGAGGACCACCTTTCCCTTTTTATTGAGCAGTTTGATCCGGGGTACGAAGGTGGAGTCGGCGGCGGGCGTTGCTCTGAGCGGGGAAGGGGAGATCGCGAATAAGAGGATACACAACAGAGGTACCTGGAAATACATGGGTTGGTGATTGATTGAAAAAACCGTCAACCAAAAAAACGAATGAATGTGCCCGGATGCTGCCCTCGATTACATCGCGTCCGATAAGGTTGGGGTGCCCCAGCCACTTCGTCGTCGGTATATGTGGGCAACCATGCAATTTTTCTACATTTAAGGGCGCTTTAAGTACGTATATTCGATTACCTATCACCCACACCTTTACAGCCCATGGCAAAAGTTGACGTGCTCATTGAAATGAAGCGGCAGGAACGGGAAGCGTTCCAGCTGCACGCCTCCAGTCTGGAATCTTCGGCCCAGGCCGCGCTGGAATCCGAAAAAATGTTGGCCGACCTGGCCGGCTACGGCCTGGAGGTAACCGGCGAATTCGCCCCCATCCCCATGTTCGGCGAACCCAAAGACCTGGAGATCCGCGGTGCCCTCGACTTCAAAAGCCGCAGTCCACAGGCCGATATGGTGGCCGACTCCGTCGTCGTGCCCTGCCGGGTAGAGCAGTCCAAAATGGAGGACCTGCGCGCCCGCGAGGGCGTGGTGGTCTGGCCCAACTCCCGCCTCACGCTCTTCGAGGAGGGCGAGATTCCGCACGCCCACATCCTGGGCCAGGGCTGGGAGTCCGGGGACCTGTTCGACCTGGCCGGATCCTCCTCGGGGCTGGACTGCCGGCCTTTCCGGCCGGGCGTATCCCTTTCGGCCATTCGCCGCCTGCTGGGGGTTTCCAAATTCTGGGATGAGGGCTACCGCGGCCAGAATGTCGTGGTGGGCATTCTGGATGAGGGGGTCAACGGCGAGGTGTATCCGGTGGTGGGCGGCTTTTCGCGGCCCGATGCGGCGCGCCAGCCGGGCTCGGCTTCCATCACCAGTCACGGCTCCATGTGCGCAGCCGGCCTGCTGCTGGCGGCCCCGGCGGCCAAGATCTACGACTACCCCTTTCTGGGGGTGGCCAATTCCGGGGGTATGCTCACCATGTTTCAGGCGGTTCTCAATCAGCGCCGCCTGGACGGTACGCCCCACCTGACGAGCAACAGCTACGGTTTTGTGGGGCGCCCCTCCAGGGAAACCTGGCCCAATCACGAAGTGTGGGACATCAACCATCCGGTGCATCGCAAAGTGCGCGAGGTGATCGCTTCCGGTGCGCCGGCCTTTTTTGCGGCCGGCAACTGCGGCGAGAACTGCCCCTCCAGCGTATGCCACTATTCCGGCATAGGCCCCGGGCAGTCCATTCACGCCTCCAACAGCCTGGAAGAGGTGATCACTGTGGCGGCCGTCAACAGCCGGCACGAACGCATCGGCTACTCTTCCCAGGGGCCGGGAAATTTCTTCCGCCAAAAGCCGGACCTGTCGGCCTACAGCCACTTTTTCGGTAATTTTGGTCCCGGCCGGCCGGGAGGCACTGCCCAGGCCTACGACAACGGCACCTCCGCGGCCACGCCGGTAGCGGCCGGCCTGGGTGCGCTTCTGCTCAATGCTTTTCCCGAGCTGGAGCCCGGTCGCCTCAAGGAGGTGCTCATCCGGTCGGCTATTGATATCGGAAAACCCGGCTGGGACGGCCATACCGGCCACGGGGTGATCAACGCCGCTGCGGCCTACAACTACCAGTACAGAGAGGTGCTGCGCGAAATGTGCAAAGCATTTAAAGCCTGACGCCTATGCCTGCCTCCCTGCGCTGGCTTCTGATCATTCGTCAGGAGGTCGAGCTCGAGCAGCTGGCCCAGGCCATACAAGAGGCCGGCGGCGAGCTCGATACCCTGCATCCGCCCATCCCGATGGGGGAGGGCGAATGGTGCGTACAGGCCAGTGGTCCCGAGGGCTTTCCCCAGGCCATTCGCCAAGTGGACGGCGTGATCGATGTGTACCCCGATTCAGAAATGCAATTGTACTGATCGCTGTATGTATGAGAAAAATTAGCGCGGACTGGATCTACCCCATCGCTACATCGCCCATACCTCAGGGGGTACTGGTGCTGGATGACGAGGGCATTGTGCTGGATGTGAGCGAGCGCGAACCGCATGATCCGGCTACCCTGGAGACCCACCAAGGGGCGCTGGTGCCGGGTTTCGTCAATACCCACTGCCACCTGGAGCTGAGCCATATGCAGGGCGTGGCGCCCACGGGTACGGGCCTGCTGCCCTTCCTGCAGACGGTGGTCAACTACCGGGATGTGGCCGAGGAGGAGATCCAGCACGCCATCGCCCGGGCCGATGCGGCCATGTACGAAGCGGGCATTGTGGCCGTGGGCGACATTTCCAACAAGGCGGATACGGCCGCCTGCAAGCGCAATAGCCCCATTCGCTATTACACCTTCGTGGAGATGTTCGACTTTTTGCAGGACGAGCTGGCCACCAGGATGTATGAACAATACCGGATCGTATACGAGGAGCAGCCGGAACACAAAAGCGCCGTGCCGCATGCACCCTATACCGTTTCGCCCAGCCTGTTCGAGCTCATCAACGAATTGAACGGGGGGCAGCAGACGCGCACCATCAGCATTCACAATCAGGAGACGGCCGGTGAAAACGAGCTGTTCCACTCCAAGACCGGCGGCTTGCTGGATTTTTTTAGCGCCTTCGGCTTTTCGGTCGAGCATTTCGAGCCCACCGGGCAGCCCTCCATCCATTACGCACTGCAGCAGCTCGACCCCCGCCATCGCACGCTGTTCGTACACAATACGATGACCGGCCCGGAGGATATCGCCGCTGCCCAGGCCTGGAGCGACCGGGTCTTTTGGGCGACCTGTCCCAACGCCAACCTCTACATCGAAAACCGCCTGCCCAACTACCGGTACTTTCTGGATGCCGATGCGGCAGTGACCATCGGCACGGACAGCCTCACCTCCAACTGGCAACTGAGCGTACTGGACGAACTGAAGACCATTGCCCGCTACCAGTCCTACCTACCCGCGGAAACCCTGCTGCGCTGGGCGACCCTCAACGGCGCCCGGGCGCTGGGATGGGAAGGCGAGCTGGGCAGTTTTGAAGCGGGGAAAAAGCCCGGGGTCAATCTGTTGTACGGCTTCCCGGATGACGATCTGCTCAGTGCCGGAACCCAGGTTCGAAAACTCGCCTAGTTCGTGCAAAGGGCCAATTGGACATATTACCTGGGCGAGCTGGTCATCATCGTGTTGGGTATCATGCTGTCGTTCCTGCTCAACGAATGGCGGATCGGCCATCAGGAACGCAAACAGGAGCGCGTGATCCTGGAAAATATCCGGGAAAACCTGCAGGAGGATCACTACCTGACGGAAGAGGAAGCAAAAGCACTGCAAGAGGTCCAGCGGATCACGCAGCGCTATCTGGATCTCGAATGGGTGCCTGAAGACAGCCTTCGATACTATTCGGGCTATTTGCAGGTGTATTCCACCTTCCCGTTCAACAACCTGGCCTATCGGGAAATGGAACAGACCGGTGAGAGCAAATTCATCCGCAATCGCGAATTGCTCAAACAGATCATCTCGCATTACGAAAAGGATTACTTTGCCATAAAGGAATACAACGAGGTGGACAAGCGGCTCATCCTGGATCGCATCATGCCCTACATCGACCATCATTTTCCCAATCGCAACCGCCTCCTCATTCCCGAAAACGAGGAGCAACTCCAGGCTTCTCCTTTTCAGAACCTGGTGCGCAACAATTTCTACTTCAAAGCGGTGCAGATCCAGCTGTACCAGGCACAGATGGCCAAAATGGACAGCCTGATCCGGCAGATCGAGCGGGAACTCGAATAGAAAAAGGGACGGCCGTTCGTCAGCGACCGCCCCTTTTGGATTCGGGATCGCAGGCAGACGATCTGTCCGGGACGGATCAGTCGGCTACGATCACCCGCCCGCTCCACTGCCCCTGGGCGGCCAGGACCTGAACCAGGTAGAGCCCCTGCGGCAGCCCGCTCAGATCCACGGCAGCGGGGGATTCCTGTAGTTCTTGCTCGGCCACCAGGCGGCCTTCGGGGCTGAAGATCTGCATCCGGCTGCCTGCGGGCACGTTGCTCAGATACAGGCGTTCGCGAGCGGGATTGGGGAAGGCCCGCACACCCGGCAGGCTGGCCAGCTCGCGCGTGGCAGTGATCTCTTTGAAACCCTCGAAAAACAAGATCATCTGCGTGACGGCCGGCAGCACACACTGCACGTGATTCAGGCCGGGGCCTACGTCGGCCGATTGCACGTCCGGAGCGCCGTTGAGGTTCATCACCGAGTCGGCGACCAGGCTGTTGGTGAAGGGCACCTGATCGTCGGCCATGCAGTAGAAGAGCCGGGTGGGGGCGAGGGGGGCCCAGTCGTAGAGGTCGTTGTCGCGCAGGGCCTGGCTCACGGGATGGTCCGCTTCGTTGGCGATGATGTTCAGGATACTGTCTTGCAGCATAGCGCCGGGAAAAGATCCGCCCTCCCGGGCAATGAGCGAGTCGATCATGCGCTCGTTCATATTGCTCAGCCCCAGATCGGGGTCGCCGCTTTCAAAGTTGGCGAAATAGAAGTCCACGATATCCGCAAACGGCTGCTTGAAGAACTGTGCGGTGCTGTCGTACAGTTCATACACTTCGTTGTAGCTCAGGTAGGTGTTGCCGATGAAGCCGGGGTAGAAGTAATTTGTGCTGTCGTTGAACAGCAGGCCGGCCATCTCCCCGGAAATGCTGTACGGGCCGGACAGGTGGGCAGCTGCCGTGACCTCAAAGTCGCCGGCCAGGCCGTCTTCCACGGCTTTGTGCAAAGCCGCACCGCCGTGCCCGCCCTGGGAGTAGCCGGTGATGAACAACTGATCGCTGTAGGCAATGCCTTCGCCGTCCAGGTAATCGCGCAACGCAAATAGCATGTCGATCGCGGCCGAGGCTTCCGTGGCCGAGTGCACGTAGGGATGGAAGCCGCGACTATCGCCCAGGCCCAGGTAGTCGGGGGCGAGAGTAAGGTAACCCATGCTGGCTGTGAACGGGGCGATCTCGTAGCTGCCGCGGGAAGGCACCTGGAACTTGTCGTTGACCGTGCCGTGCTGATAGACCAGCAGAGGATAACCCTCCCCGCTGCCGTCCGGGATCAAGAAGGCACCGGAGGCGGTATCGATCTGCTCGTCCAGGCCGGTGGTGGTGTACCGGATCTTGTACACGTCGCATCCGTATTCGGCAAAGGGGTTGAGCTGCTGCAGCTCCTGCCGGCTCAGGGTTTCGAGGAAGGTCACTTCCACCACTTCCCGCTGAGCGGAGAGTACCATGGCGTAAGCCATACCAAGGGAGATCAGTACATGTGTTCTCATGTCAACTATTTTATTAAGTGAAAAAAGGAATATGAATGGTCAATGCATTGGGGTCGAACCCGTTTTCGCATCCGGGATCGAACGCATTCGTTTCTGAATAGACGATATGCATCGCCTTTAGTTCGCAAAGAGGATCCGCCCACTCCAGCTTCCCTCCGGGGCCAGGATCTGAACGCAGTACATGCCGGGCGAAAGCCCGCTCAGGTCGAGGCTTTCCGGGTCGCGCCGCAAAATGTGCCGGGCGGCCAGCCTTCCTTCCGGACTGAAGAGCCGCACTTCGCTGCCCAGCGGGGCATGGGCCAGGAAGAGCCGCCCGAAGGTGGGATTCGGATAGGCGCTCACCTGCGCCAAGCGGCCCGGTTGGCTCGTGGAGGTGATCTCCTTGAAACCCTCGAAGAATAGGATCATCTGTGTACCTGCCGGAATGACGCCTTCCTCGTGGACGCGGGCGTGGCGTACGTCCACGAACCGGGCGTGGCGCGACACCCCGCCCAACCACCCCGCATACGCCAAGGGGGAGATAGGTGGA
>JAJDFU010000054.1 GCA_020528935.1 Saprospiraceae bacterium
TTTGTCAGGGTCGTCTGCCGTTGTTTTGCGGTTTCTTTTCTCTTGTTGCCTTCCGAATACCGCGGTGTATACCTTTTGGTTTTCCCCATTGCCTCTGCATTGCGTTCGGTCTGTTTGGTAATGATGCTGTTTTCGGCCAGTTTATAGGCCGATCGTAAAATTAAAAAGCGAATCTCCTCGGAATTGTCGGTATCGGGAAAATCCTTGAGCAGGTTGTCGAGCGAATGCATGGCTGCTTGGTACTGCCGAAGGTTGTAGTACAGTTTTCCCTGTTCAAACGCTTTTCGTTCCAGCTTGGAACGCAACTCGATGATCAGCTGATTGCACTGCACCACCCGCTCGCTGTTGGGATAGGTGTTCACAAACAGCTGGAACCCGTCGATGGCCTGCTTCGTGTAGGTTTGATCCAGTCGAAAGGTGGGCGACAGTTTGAAGTTGCAGAAGGCAGACATGAAGTCGGCTTTTTCCCGCTTTTCGCTCAGGGAAAAGGTGTTGGAAAAATTCTTGAAATAATAAGAGGCCAGGATGTACTGCTCCAGCTGAAAGTAGGTATCGGCGTATTTAAAGTATATTTCCTCGGCTTCCGGCTGCCCCCGGAAAGCGCCGATGATCAGTTCATACAGGGTTTGGGCGCGCTGGTAATCGCCCTTGTTGTAGTAGGTATTGGCGGATTCGTAGATCTTTTTGGGATCGCCACTCAGTCGGATCTGCTCGAAATTGCTCTTGCAGGCGTTCGCCAACAACAGGCTGCCGGCCGCAAGAATCCACAACAGTCTGATTTTCATAAGGCTGCAAAAATACTGCTTTTGGTGCACTTCTCCAATAGATTTTTTCTGACGGTAAAGACGGGGAGCCGGCCCGGCGGGTTGGTCGCGGGCCGGGAATTTTGCCCGAGGAAGCGCGTTGCCGGAAATTGTTCTCCGGCATGTCAATAAGAGCCTACCTTTAGGGAAGGGAAAGCAACCTCCTATGCGGTTGGAAGATTTTCGGATTTACTACAATCAAAGCATCTACCCGGAGCTGTTGCGCATGGAGCGATTGCGCAAGCGCCTCTTGCGTCTGATGGCATTCACCGTTTTCCTATTGCTGGGCATCGGGGCCTTGCTCCTATACGTGCAGCTGCTCATTGTAGGGCTGATCGTGGCCATACCCCTGGTGTTTTACATCGCCTACCTGGGCTACCGCATGCGCCGCTTTGTGCAGACGTTCAAGCCGCGGATCGTAGAGCTCATCATCGACTTCATCGACGACGAAGTGAACATGGGGGAATTGCGCTACGATCCCAAGCGCTCCATCAGCCGGGAGCGCTTCCTGGCCAGCCGGATCTTCGAAACGGATGCGCCGGTCTTTTTCGGGGAGGACTACATCCGTGGTACGGTGGGCCAGACCCCCTTCGAGATGAGCGAGCTTACTGTTCGGGAGGTTTCGCCGGTGCGCACCCGCCTGGAGGAGGTTTTTCGAGGCGTTTTCCTGCACGCTACCTTTCCGGAGATCACCCGCGGTCAGCTCATTTTGTGGCCGCGCTCGGAAGCCCAATACCTCACCCGCTCCATCAAGGCCTTTACCCGGGAAGGGGCGGACAATGTGGATCACGAGATACTCAACAACGACTTCCGCATGGTCTTCACGGCCTTTGCCATGCCCGATACCCACGTCATCGGCATACTGTCCGACCCCATGCAGGAAGCCATCGTACAATACCTGCGGATTACGGGCAAAACCCTCTTCCTTTCCTTTCAGGATCGCAAAATTTATGCCGCCCTCACTGAACCAAAGGACATACTCGAACCGTATATATTTCGATCCAACCTCAGCTTCGAGCTGATCCGGGAATTTTTTTCCGACATCCGGCTGCTGTTGAAGATCCTTGAAGATTTTGACCGAACGCATTAGCCAAAGCCCGCCTTTTTTTGTTGTGACATACTACTTAATTCTTTGCACACATGATTCAAATCATTAAATCTGTTTTCGCCCTGCTCTTTGTGGCCGGGCTCTTCCTGCCTTCCCATGCACAAGACCGCGACAGCCTGGATCGCGCCCTGCTTTGGGAGATCAGCAGTCCGAAGATGAAGGACAAGTCCTACCTGTTTGGCACCATCCATATGATACCGAGGCAGGATTTCTACCTGGACGAGGCCGTGGAGAAGGCCCTGGAGGGCACCGACCAGATCGCTTTTGAGATCGACATGGAGGAGATGAGCGATATGGGCAAGATGATGGGCCTGCTTATGGATGCCTTCATGAAGGGCGATACCACCCTCAGTGACCTGCTTACCGAGGAGGAGTACGAACGCGTGGACGCGCACTTCCAAAAGATCGGCCTGCCGCTGAGCATGATGGAGCGCATCAAGCCCATGTTTCTGACGGCCCTCACCTCTGAGGATCTCTTTTCCGGTCCGTCAGGCGCGGAGAGGGCAACCTCCTACGAGTTGGAACTGATGCAACGGGCCAAAAGCCAGGAAAAACCCATCAGCGGGCTGGAAACCGCCGAATACCAGATGAGCATGTTTGACAGCATTCCCTACCAGGTGCAAGCCAAAATGCTGGTGGACGCCATTTCCGAGAGCGACCCGGACAGCGACCAGATCGCCGAACTCGTGCGCCTGTACAAACAACAGGACCTCAACGGCATGCAACGCTTGTTCAAGGCGGACCGGAGCGGTTTGGGCAAGTACGAGGAGTTGTTGCTGGTCACCCGAAACCGGAATTGGATACCCGTCATGAAAGCAATGATGGAAGAAGGCCCCACCTTTTTTGCAGTAGGTGCCGGCCATCTGGTGGGTAGCGAGGGGGTGATCCGCCTGCTGGAAGCGGAGGGCTTTCGCCTCAGGCCCTTGCCCTTCGAATGGCCGCAGTGACGGAGCAGCGGATCGCGCCTGCCTTTGGGTGACATAAGTCATAAAAGTTCTGCAGGAAAAAGCCTAGGTTATATGT
>JAJDFU010000328.1 GCA_020528935.1 Saprospiraceae bacterium
CCACGCGCATGTGGGCGTGGATACGCCCGTTGGTCTACACCGCACACAGGGCATGGGGGTGGTGGCGCAAAAAAAATTGAACGGCCGGGGCAGACGCACCGTCCGACAATTGGCTCCTTTCGATCATAAGTTGATCGAACAGCTTACGCGCGAGTTGGACTACTTCCCGGGGCGCATCCAAGAGGACGACTGGGTCGGTCAGGCCAAGGCCTTACAAAAGGAAAAGCAAACGCCGGGGCACGGGCTGGAGCCTTCCAATAACCTTACCCTCTTCGTCGGCGTCTCGCCCAAGGTGCAAGAGGTTCTTGAGCAGCACGGTATTCAGAGCTGGAGTGACCTGGCAGAAGCTTCCGTGGGTGATCTTCAGGCCTGGATGAAGGAAGCCGAGCTCGACCTGGATGAGACCCTCGTCAACACCTGGCCCACTCAGGCCCGCTTTGCGGAAAACAACCAGTGGGAGCTGTTGGAGGAGTACCGCTTGCGCATACAGGAAAAAATTAATCCGTAAAAGAACTTCCCCCAGTTTAACGCTGGTAAGTATGGCCTGCCGGGATGCGCCTCACCGGGCACCAAAATATCTCCTTTTCGCCATCAAAACCATTTTGACAGTGTACTTAGCCCGGAAAATTCACCGAATTTTCCGCCCGGAGAGCTGACGAATTGCAAAATTATGCAAATCCAATAATTGCGAATAATACAGTTCAATTCTTACACGATTTTCAGGATAAAGTGACCTTTTTACTAAGACCTATTTTATCCTGAAGACCGTGAATAATCCGGGTTAGCCTTATTGCCAAAGACCCCAACCGCTTGGTGCGCTATGCACAAGGAGACCGGAGCTGCTTTTTTATGCTATTTCAGGGGTAAAATGCCACTGACGAATAGGACATTTTATCCTTGAAACCGTATAAAACCGGTATAACCCTGTTAGGCTCCAATAGCCGTGCCCCTTTCCAGAGTGAAAGGGATCATTTTTTTAGGCGATAGAGTCGAATTCCGTCCGGAAAACGCGCATACAGCACGTCTTTTTCGATCCGGATCTGTTGGGCCTTTGCCAGGCTCGCCGGCAAGGGGAGTTCGTTCTGTCCCAGATTATTGAGCAGCAGGGCGTACAGGCGTCCTTCCTTCCGGAAATACAGGCGGTCGGCGCGCACCTGGAAGGCATCCAATCCCTTTACATTCAGGATTTTCAGAAACTGCCCGAAGTTGTCGAACACCACGATGCCCAGTTCCGGGCTGTTGAGGTAGAGGCGGTTTTCGCGGGCCACCAGCAGGTCGGGCGAAAAAGTGGGGGGCAGCACGCGGGCCAGGTTCTCGCTCTGGGCTACGGCCTCTCCGTCGCGATCCAGTTTTTTGAGCCGGAAGTTGATCTTGTCGTACACCCAGATGAAGTTGTCGTTGGCCATACCGATAGCCTCCACCTCGGGCAGGTTCAGGTCGAAGAGGTTGTATTGCTGAATGGGATTGAGCGTGCGGTCCAGGGTGATCACCCACTGAAAGTCGGGATAGAACAGCAGCAGATGGAAGGGATTGGTGGCATCCACCAGGCCCAGCTCGCCCAGGGTGCGATTGTTGAAGTCGAATGGCTGCTGCCCCTCGGCGGTGAATTTAAGGACCGTTTCCCCGGTCGTGACGGCATACACCTGCTGTAGTTTGTCGGTGGTGAAAAAGCGGAATTCCCCGGGCAGGGTGCGCAACAGCTCCAGCTCCAGCGTATCCTGCGCCAGGCCCGAACCCATACAAAAGAGCAGGCTAATGGCCATGATCCACGCGCGAACGCTGGCCGAAGATCTTCCCGTGGGGGTTTTCGAAAAAGTGCAGTTCCACATCGTGTCCGTCAAATACGGCATAGGAATTGAAGTTCATCCATTCGCCCAGGTTGATATAACGACTGCGGCCGTTGCGTAGCGTGTAGTCGATGGGAATATGGCGATGGCCGAAGATGAAGTAATCCACTGCTTCCCGCTCCAGCACCTCGTTGGCGTACCGGATAAGCCACTCGCGCTCGGGGCCCAGGAAGTCCGGCGGCTCGGCATTGAGCGACCGGCTGCGACCGCTGAAGAAATCGGCCAGCCAGATGCCGAAGTTGGGATGCAGGCGCTCGAACAGCCACTGGCAGGCCGGGTTGGCAAATACCTTTTTGATGAATTTGTAGCCGTGATCGCCGGGGCCCAGCCCGTCGCCGTGCCCGATGAGGAAGCGCTTGCCGTTCCACGACCGCCGGATGGGCGCGCGGTAGGTGGGAATGCCCAGCTCCTCCTCAAAATAGCTGAAGATCCACATGTCGTGGTTGCCGGTAAAGAAGTGAACGGGGATACCGCTGTCCGTCAGCTCAGCCAGCTTGCCCAGCAGGCGCACATATCCCTTGGGTACCACCCGCTTGTACTCAAACCAGAAATCGAACAGGTCGCCGACCAGAAAGAGCTCCGCAGCATCCCGCGCCACGGTATCCAGCCAGCGCACGACCTGCCGCTCGCGTTCGGCGCTGCTGGTGCGGGCGTCGATGCCCAGGTGAAAATCGGAAGCGAAATAGATCTTCTGGCTCATGCGCGGCAAAAAAATCTCTTGGTCCTTCAAAGGTAATACCTCTGGGCGTAGTTTGATGGATTTGGGTAAAACAGCGGCTGCCGCTGCCGGGCCGGGCGCATTGCGGCCTTACACGTACCGCCCATCCACCATCTTCTGTTCCCGCCCCTGGCTGAAGCGGAAGTAGAAGCCGAGCAGCACCCCGAACGCAAACCCCCCGATGTGGGCCCAGTAGGCTACGCCCGAGCTCTCGGAAGTGGATACCTGCAGGGCGGCCATGCCGGAGAAGAACTCCTGGGCGATCCACAGCCCCAGGAATACAAAAGCCGAGATCCGGAATACGAAAAAGAAGAAGAAAACCTTGAAGCGCGAGCGGGGGAAAATGACCAGGAAGGCG
>JAJDFU010000407.1 GCA_020528935.1 Saprospiraceae bacterium
GGGTGCGGGGCGGGGTAAGACCGTCGAGACCGCCTCCGGCACTTTGGAGGTGACAACGGTGTTCGACCTGCTGGCCGCCCAGTTGGGCGTTTGGACCGGAGACACCGCCGAAGTGCCGCCCGGCGATTATCCGCGCGACTACGAAGATGCGAAGGCCTACACTCCGGCCTGGCAGGAAGCCGTCACCGGGGTTGCCCGCCGGGACGCCATCCGGGTGGCGCGCGAGTTTGCCGACAACGCAGCCAAAACCCGCGGCAAGTCAATGATTTTTCTGGGCGCGGGCACCAATCACTGGTATCACTCCGACACCACTTACCGCGCCATTTTGAACCTGACCACCTTGTGCGGCTGCCAGGGCGTCAACGGCGGCGGCTGGGCCCATTACGTCGGCCAGGAAAAGGTGCGCCCCCAGGCCGCCTGGGCCCAACTGGCTTTCGGCCTGGACTGGCGCCGACCGCCGCGCCAGCAAAACGGCACCTCGTTTTACTATTTCGCCACCGATCAGTGGCGTTACGACACCCTCGACCTGGAAGCATTGCGTTCCCCCATCGCCGAAGGCATTGCCACGCCCCGTCATCCGGCCGACTGCAATGCACTGGCCGCCCGTCTGGGCTGGCTGCCGTCCTATCCCCAGTTCGACCGCAATCCGCTGGTGCTGTGCCGGGAGGCCCAGGAAAGGGGCGCAGACAGCGACGAGGAAATCGTGGCCGACGTCGTGAATCGCATCCAGCGCGGCGACCTGCAGTTTGCGATCCATGATCCCGACCATCCGGCCAGTTTTCCGCGCGTGCTGTTCCTGTGGCGCGCCAACCTGCTGGGCGCCAGCGGCAAAGGACACGAGTATTTCCTCAAGCACCTGCTGGGGTGCGAGAACGCGGTGTTCAACACCGACAGTCCACTGCGTCCGAAAACGGTGCAATGGCGCGATCCCGCCCCGGAAGGCAAGCTCGATTTGCTGGTGACCTCGGAGCTGCGGATGTCCACCAGCGCCCTGTATGCCGACGTGGCCCTGCCGGCGGCCGGCTGGTACGAGATGCACGATTTGAGCACCACCGACATGCATCCGTTCATCCATCCGTTCAATCCGGCGGTGGATCCCCCCTGGCAATCACGCACCAACTGGGAGCAGTTCAAAACCATTGCCGAACGATTCTCGGCGCTGGCGGCAAAGCACCTGGGCGTGCGCAAGGACCTGGTGGCCACCCCCCTGATGCACGACAGCCCCGGTGAGATCGCCCAGGCCGAGGTGCGGGACTGGGCCCGCGGCGAAGTCGATGCGGTGGCGGGCAAAACCCTGCCGGTGCTCACGGTGGTGGAACGCGATTTTCCCAACACCTACAAGATGATGACCGCCCTGGGTCCGCTGGCCGCCGACCCGGGGCTGGGCTCCAAAGGCGTCGCCTGGAAGGCCGAGGAGGAATACGGGGAATTGAAGCAAATTCTGGGGACGATCACCGCCGAAGGCATATCGATCGGAATGCCGTCGCTGGAAACCGCCAAGCAGGCCGCCGAGGCCATTTTGAAATTGGCACCGGAGACCAACGGCCCGACCGCGGTGAAGTCCTGGAAGGCGGTGGAGAAAAAAACCGGCCGCTCCCTGACCCACTTGAGCATCGAACGCCGCAACGACCGGTTCTCCTTCGCCGATATCAGCGCCCAGCCGCGCAAGATTATCACCTCGCCGATCTGGAGCGGCATTGAAACCGAAGACCGGCGCTACTCCCCCTTCGTAATCAACGTGGAGGAAAAAGTGCCGTTTCGCACCCTGACCGGACGGGCCCAGATTTACCAGGACCATCCCTGGATGCGGGCCTTCGGCGAAGCCCTGCCGCTGTATCGCCCCCCGCTGGACATGCAGGCTCTGGGAACCACCCGGATGGAGCGCGCGCCCGCTCAGGAGCTGGTGCTCAACTACCTGACACCGCATTCCAAGTGGTCCATACACAGCAGTTATTCGGACACCCTGACCATGCTGACGCTGTTCCGGGGCGGAGAGGCCATCTGGATCAACAACGACGATGCCGCTTCGATCGACATTCGGGACAACGATTGGGTGGAATGTTTCAACGTCAACGGCGTGGTGGTGGCCAAGGCGGTGGTCAGCCATCGAATTCCACCGGGCAAGGCCTTCATGTACCACGCCCAGGAACGGCTCATCAACACGCCCGGCTCCAAACTGTCGCGGCAGCGGGGTGGAACTCACAACAGCGTCACCCGCATCGTGGTCAAACCCACCCACATGATCGGCGCTTACGCCCAGTTGAGCTATGGATTCAATTACTACGGCCCCATCGGATCCCAGCGCGACGAGGTGGTCGTGGTGCGCAAGGCCGGGGAGGTCGACTGGTATGAAGATTAAGGCCCAGATGGCGATGGTGTTGAACTTGGACAAGTGCATCGGCTGCCACACCTGCAGCATCCCCTGCAAGAACGTTTGGACCAACCGCAAGGGCGCCGAATATATCTGGTACAACAACGTGGAGAGCAAGCCCGGCATCGGATACCCGCGCAAGTGGGAAGACCAGGGCGTGCACCGGGGCGGCTGGCACCTGCACCACGGCAAGCTGGCGCTGCGCAGCGGAGGCCGCGCCCACAAGCTGCTCAACATTTTTCACAATCCGGATCTGCCCGGTATCGACGAATACTACGAGCCCTGGACTTACGATTACGGCAAGCTGATTTCCAGCCCGACAAAGCGCCATCAGCCGTCCATCCGGCCCAAATCCCAGATCAGCGGCGCGCCCATCGCAGTGCGCTGGGGACCCACCTGGAGGGCACACCTGGCGGGGGGCAGCACACCCGGCGGCGGACAGGTCAATTTTACGAATTGGGATTACCAGGCAAGCACGGCGTTTCGAAAGTGGTGCAGGATCTGAGTCACGGGGCCGAGCGACCAATACCGGCGTACGGAAAGCGA
>JAJDFU010000053.1 GCA_020528935.1 Saprospiraceae bacterium
GGATGTTTATAAGAGACAGGTAAGGGCCTTCTACGGACACGCCGATGTAGTCTGCCTGATCCGTGCGCAGGGTCTCCAGTTCTACGCCGATCTTTTCCAGGTGCAGACGAGCAACCTCCTCATCCAGGTGCTTGGGCAGGGTGTACACCTTGTTCTCGTACTCCCCGCTGTTGTCCCAAAGCTCCATCTGGGCCAACACCTGATTGGTGAAGGAATTGGACATTACGAAGGAGGGGTGGCCGGTGGCATTGCCGAGATTCACCAGGCGGCCTTCCGACAGCAGGATGAGATCTTTGCCGTCGATGGTGTACTTGTCCACCTGGGGTTTGATGTTCATTTTCTCGGCATGGTTGTTCAGCCAGGCCACGTCGATCTCATTGTCGAAGTGCCCGATATTGCACACGATGGTCTTGTCCTTCATCAGGCGGAAGTGCTCCTCGGTGATGATATCCTTGTTGCCGGTGGCAGTCACTACGATATCTACGCGGGGGATGGCGCTCTCCATGCGCTTCACCTCAAAGCCGTCCATGGCGGCCTGCAGGGCGCAGATGGGATCGATCTCGGTGACGATAACCCGGCATCCGGCACCGCGCAGGGAAGCGGCGGAGCCCTTGCCCACATCGCCGTAACCGGCTACAACGGCCACCTTTCCGGCCAACATCACATCCGTAGCGCGACGAATGGCATCCACCAGGGATTCCTTGCAGCCGTATTTGTTGTCGAACTTGGACTTGGTCACCGAATCGTTCACGTTGATGGCGGGCATGGGCAGGGTGCCGTTCCGCATGCGCTCGTACAGGCGGTGTACACCGGTAGTCGTTTCTTCGCTCAGGCCCTTGATGCCGCTCACCAGTTCGGGATGCTTGTCGAGCACAGTATTGGTGAGGTCGCCACCGTCGTCCAGGATCATGTTGAGGGCCTGGCCGTCGGGAAAAGCGAACAGGGTCTGCTCGATGGCCCACCAAAACTCCTCATCGCTCATGCCTTTCCAGGCATAGACCGGGATGCCCGCAGCGGCAACGGCGGCCGCCGCGTGGTCCTGGGTGGAGAAGATATTGCAGGACGACCAGGTCACCTCGGCACCCAGCTCGACGAGGGTCTCAATGAGTACGGCCGTCTGAATGGTCATGTGCAGGCAGCCGGCAATGCGGGCGCCTTTCAGGGGCTTCTGCGGTCCGTATTTTTCCCGCAGGCTCATCAGTCCGGGCATTTCGGCCTCGGCCAGTTCGATCTCTTTGCGGCCCCACTCGGCCAGGCTGATATCTTTAACCTTGTACTTGGGAGGAGTTTCTACGTGTTGTGCCATGTATGCAGATGTTTTTTTCGGCTGGTAAAGGTACGACTTTTGACCGCGACCTGCCAATGCGCTATTGTTGCAGGAAGGTAAAGGTTTGGTCCCGGTATTTCGGCAGCTTCACCCGCTCTTTCATGCCCAGGAGCGTTTCGTAGGGCACACTCACCACCTTGGCCTGGGCCAGCCAGGCGGGAATGTTGCCGCCGGGCTCGGCCAGCACTTCGTAGTGCACCTCGGTGCGACCATCCCCCAGATCCGTAAGCCGCCAAAAGCCGTCGGTGCGGGTAATGCGGACGTGGTTATCCTTTTCGGGCACGTAATCCGGCAAGGCCTTGATGCGCACGGTGGTCGTGCGGGTGTTGTGGTCGTGTTGAATGCGGCATTCGTACACCCCGTCGCGATCCGACACCGGCCAGGGCGCCTTGGTGGACAGGTAGTAGATCTGATGGACCTCGGAGGGGTGATGAAGCTCTTCCGAGCGCTTGGAACTGGGCATCCATTCGGCGTATGCCTCTACGTCCTTGATCACGGCAATGACCTGGCTGAGCCCGGCATCCAGCACGGTCTCGCCTTTGAATGCTTTGAAATTGGAACCGGATACCGATTTGGTGTATACCCTGATCCCGTTTTTGTCTTTCTTTAAATCCCAATCCTGAGCGGAGAGCGGCAGAAGAAGTACGGCCGCTCCAAAAGCGGCGAGAAGGAGGCGCATGGATATTTGATTTTGTAGGGTAACGACCTTAGCAACAGCGGGCGGGTTGTATGGTTTAACAGGCCTCCTGCTCGGTGTAGGTAATGCGGCTGGTATCAAACCCCAGCGATTCAGCCCTGGCCAGCAGTTCCCTCAGGGCAGCGTCCGGCAATTGCGGCTCGCGGCTCAGGATCCACAGGTAATCGCGGTTGGGATGCCCCACCATGGCGTAGGAGTAGTCGTCGGCCAGGGCCAGGATCCAGTATTTCCCTTTGAACGGCCAGAAGAACTGCACCTTCAGTTTGGCGTTGTTGCTGCCCTTCTGCACAAAAGCCTTGCCTTCGGCCGTGTCCCATTCGCCTTCGCGGCGGCAGCGGTTGGTGACCTTCACATAATTCTTATCTGTCAGGCTGTATTCCGCCGTAGTGCACCGGCATCCCTTTTGAAAGCGGGTGGGAATGGAACCGATCTCGTACCACTTGCCGGCGTAGCGCTCCAGGTCCACCGCGTCCACGGTGGGCAGAGGCTCGTGCCGGCAGGCGAACAGGATGAGCAGGCTGATGGTGAGCAAGGAATATCGCATAGGAGGTTTTTTTCGCATCCGCCAATCACTCCCGGCACCTCAGGCCTCCATCTGATCGACAAGTCCGTCCAGAAAGAGGCGGCCGGCAGCCGGATTGGTGGACAGGTGTATATTGTGTACATCGCAAAGACGCATCAACCTGTTCACGTCCGGCTCTTGGGCTTGCTTGCCGAGGGGCTCCCGAAAAAAAATGACCATTTCCACTTGCCCTTCGGCGAGGCGGCTGGCGATCTGGGCATCTCCCCCCTGCGGACCGCTTAGCCTTTTGTCCCCCTCCAGGCCGGCCCGCTCCATGTGGTTTCCGTTGGTTCATGTCGCGAGGAGCCGGATATCCTT
>JAJDFU010000112.1 GCA_020528935.1 Saprospiraceae bacterium
CGGATAGAGTGGTGGCAGGGCCATGGGTCTCGCATCCTACATGTGGTTCGGCCGACACGATCGGATTTCCCCCCGTACCTTTTATTTCAATATCGGTGCCGAAAACTCCCAGGAAAAAATTGAACGACCCCCCGAGGTTCAGCGACGCGCCGCTGAAAATCGTCAGGTTGTTGACTTCCCGGGTGCCGCTGCCCGGCAGCGTTACTGCATGGCCGGGATTGATGACTACGTCAATATTAAAACCGTCCGGATCCGATACGGGGTTGCCCAGCTCATCTTCCCAGATGCCCGAGTTCCAGGCTCCGGATGCCGTTGAAAAGTAAGTCTGCCCGGACAGCGACCGGTTCGAACAGCACAAACAAAGGAATAGGACCACGGAAACGGGGAAGGAGGGGCGAGCGGATTTCACGGCGAAACGGGTTTTGGGGAATGTCTATTTCAAAAATAACCCCTTTCGCACTAAAAATCCAGGGTTGAACTATTTCAAGGAGAATAGGACCTTGTTCGGTTGGCATGTCATCCTTGCCCCCTGGTATACCGCGACCAAAAGGTTTGAACCATTTCGGTCCGTACCTTTCGATCAGGGCGATCTATTTTTCGCTTTAACCGGCCACCTTTTCCCGTTCGTAATTCAATACCGGTGCCAGCCAGCGCTCGGCTTCTTCCAGGCGCATACCTTTGCGTCGGGCATAGTCGGCCACCTGGTCCCTGCCGATATTGCCCAGGCCGAAGTACTTGGATTCCGGGTGGCTGAAGTACCATCCGCTTACCGAGGCGGCCGGATACATGGCATAGCTTTCCGTGAGGCTGATGCCGGTATGGCGCTCCACTTCCAGCAGCTCCCAGAGCGTGCCCTTTTCGGTGTGTTCCGGGCAGGCCGGATAGCCGGGGGCGGGGCGTATGCCCTGGTACTTTTCGGCGATGAGGGCATCGTTGTCCAGGGTTTCCCCGTTGGCATAGCCCCAGAACTCGCGGCGTACCCGCTCGTGCATGCGCTCCGCCATGGCTTCGGCCAGGCGGTCGGCCAGGGCTTTCAGCAGGATGGCCCGGTAATCGTCGTGCTCGGCCTCGAACCGCTCTACCCAGCGCTCGATCCCGATGCCGGCCGTGACGGCGAAGGCGCCGATGTAATCGTCGGCACTCGGAGCGAGGTAATCGGCCAGGCAGAGGTTGGGCTTGCCCTTGGCCTTCTGGCGCTGCTGGCGCAGGAAGTGCAGGGTGGCGCGCACATCCCGACGTTGCGCATCGGCGAAGACGAGCACGTCGTCGCCCCGGCTGTTGGCGGGGAAGAGGCCGATCACGGCCCGGGCCTGGAGCCAGTGCTCATCTATGATGCGACGCAGCATGCTGCGGGCGTCGTTGTAGAGCTTGCGCGCTTCCGGCCCCACGACCTCGTCTTCCAGAATGGCCGGAAATTTGCCGGCCAGCTGCCAGCTGGAGAAGAACGGGCTCCAGTCGATGTACCTGGTCAGCTCCTCCAGGGGATAATCGTCGAAGACCTGTATGCCGGGCTTTTCGGGTGCCGGCGGCCGGTAGCCGTCCCAGTCGATGGGAAAGGGATTCTCGCGGGCGGCCTCCAGGGGGATGTATTTCTTGTGGCTGGTGCGGCTGGACCGCTTGTCGCGCAGGTCGCTGTACTCGGCCTTGATATCGAGCAGGTAATTGGAGCGGGCATCTTCGTCCTTGCTGAGCAGCGCACCGGCCACGCTCACCGAGCGGGAGGCATCCAGCACGTGGATCACCGGGCCGGAATAGCGGGGCTCGATCTTGAGGGCGGTGTGCAATTTGGAGGTCGTCGCTCCGCCGATGAGCAGAGGGATGGTAAAGCCTTCCCGCTCCATCTCCCCGGCCACATGCACCATTTCGTCCAGCGAAGGGGTGATGAGGCCGCTCAGGCCGATGATATCCACCTGTTTCTGCCGGGCCACCTCCAGGATCTTGGCGGCCGGCACCATGACCCCCAGGTCGATGATCTCGTAATTGTTGCATCCCAGCACGACGCCAACGATATTCTTGCCGATGTCGTGCACGTCGCCCTTCACGGTGGCGAGCAGGATCTTGCCCTTGGCTTCGCTTGCGCCGGTGCGGGCCTTTTCGGCTTCGATGTAGGGGGTGAGGTACGCCACTGCCTTTTTCATCACCCGCGCGCTTTTGACCACCTGTGGCAAGAACATCTTGCCCGAACCGAAGAGATCGCCCACCACATTCATGCCATCCATGAGGGGGCCTTCGATCACCTGCAGGGGGCTGGGCAGTTCGCGGCGGGCCTCCTCGGCATCGCCCTCGATGTAATCGGTGATGCCGTGTACCAGGGCGTGGGTGATGCGCTGAGGCAGATCGTTCTCCCGCCAACTGAGGTCTTTCTGCCGCACGCGCCCGCCGTCCCCTTTTACCGTCTCGGCAAACTCGGTGAGGCGTTCGGTGGCATCGGGCCGGCGATTAAAGAGCACATCCTCTACCCGTTCCAGCAGGTCCTTGGGCAGCTCTTCGTACACCTCGATCATGCCGGCATTGACGATACCCATATCCATACCGGCCTGGATAGCGTGGTACAGGAAAGCCGTGTGCATTGCTTCGCGCACCACATTGTTGCCGCGATAGGAGAAGGAAATGTTGCTCACCCCGCCGCTCACTTTAGCCCCGGGGCAAAGCTTTTTAATCTGCCGCGTAGCTTCGATGTAGTTGAGGGCGTAATCGTTGTGTTCCTCTATACCGGTAGCCACGGCAAAGATGTTGGGATCGAAAATGATATCCTCCGGCTGGAAACCCACTTTTTCGGTGAGCAGATCGTAAGCCCGCTTGCAGATGCTCACCTTGCGCTCCACGGTATCGGCCTGGCCTTCTTCGTCGAAGGCCATGACGATGACGGCCGCACCGTAGCGGCGCACCAGGCGGGCCTGGCGCAGGAATTCATCTTCGCCCTCCTTGAGGGAAATGGAGTTGACCACCCCTTTGCCCTGCACGCATTGCAGGCCGGCCTCGATGACCTCCCATTTGGAGGAGTCGATCATCACGGGCAGCCGCGCAATGTCCGGCTCGGCCATGATGAGGTTCAGGAAGTCGACCATGGCCTGCGCGGAGTCGAGCAGGCCCTCGTCCATGTTGACGTCGATGATCTGAGCACCGCCTTCCACCTGCTGGCGCGCAACGGAGATGGCCTCGTTGAAGTCGCCGTTCTTGATGAGGCGGGCAAATTTTCGCGAACCGGTCACATTGGTGCGTTCCCCCACATTGACGAAGTTGGTCTCCGGCCGGATGACGAGGGGTTCCAGTCCGCTGAGCTGGGTGTAGCGAGGCAGTTCGGGCAGCCTTCGGGGGGGTAGGCCCTCTACGGCTTCGGCCATGGCGCGAATATGCTCGGGGGTGGTACCGCAGCATCCGCCGATAATATTGACGAAACCGCTGGACGCGAATTCGCGCAGGTACTCGCGCATCTCCCCGGCGTCCTGGTCGTATTCGCCCAGCTCGTTGGGCAGGCCGGCGTTGGGGTAGGCGCTCACGTGGCAGCTCGCCACGCGACTCAGCGCTTCCAGGTGAGGACGCATCTCTTTGGCCCCCAGGGCGCAGTTGAGCCCTACGCTCAGCAGCGGCATGTGGCTGATGGATATCCAGAAGGCCTCGGCCGTCTGACCCGAGAGGGTGCGGCCGCTGGCATCGGTGATCGTGCCGGATACCATGATGGGCAGGCGATGCCCGCGCTCGGTGAAGAGCTGATCGATGGCAAACAGCGCCGCTTTGGCATTGAGTGTGTCGAATACCGTTTCCACCAGCAATAGGTCGGCACCGCCGTCCATCAGACCGCGGGCCTGCTCGTAGTAGGCGTCCACCAGTTCGGCAAAGGTGACGGCCCGGTAGCCGGGATTGTTCACGTCCGGGGAAAGGGAGGCCGTCCTGTTGGTAGGGCCCATGGCTCCGGCCACGAAACGGGGCTTGCCGGGCGTTTTTTCCGTGCAGGCATCCGCAGCACGGCGCGCCAGGGAAGCAGCCGCCCGGTTGAGCTCGTAGGCCAGCTCCTGCATGCCGTAGTCTTCCTGCGCAATGGATGTACTGCTGAACGTATTGGTCTCTACGATGTCCGCTCCGGCCTCCAGGTAGGCCCGGTGAATTTCCTCTATGATATCCGGTTGAGTAAGGCACAGCAGATCGTTATTGCCCCGGAGATCCTGGGGCCAGTCGGCAAAACGATCTGCCCGGAAATCGGACTCCGAAAGCTCGTACCGCTGGATCATGGTGCCCATGGCACCGTCGAGTACCAGTATGCGATCGTTTAAGAGTTGCTGAATGTCCTTGCTCATGCCTGCGTTGCTCGTTTTGGGTTCGTAAAAGTACGGATTCTTGCCTGCCACACCGCCGGGTCGCCAGGATATAGCCCGCCTTTGACAACGGCCTGGCGGAAAAAGGGTTTTGAAAACCGGCATTTTGAAAACAAAATGTTTTAAATATGCTTATTTTTAAAACTGAATTTTTCACCAAACACCGCATGGCGTATGAAAACCCTGAGAATCATCCTGATCGTTTTAGCCGCACTAGCCGGCATCTTTCTGATCATGGGGCTGGTCCTGCCCAAAGACTACCAGCTGGAGCGCAGCATAGTAATCGAAGCTGCTCCCGAGGTGGTCTTTCCCTATGTACAGCGTTTTGAAGAGCGTTCCAAATGGTATAGCTGGAATAAGCTGGACCCCGATATGGATACCGCGCTCGAAGGGCCGGACGGGCAGGTAGGTACCGTATACAAATGGACGGGCGACCCCCAGACAGTGGGTAGCGGCAGCCAGGAGATCGTAGAGATCGTACCGAATGAGAAGGTGCGCAATAAAATCGTTTTTGAGGAGCCCATGGAAGCCGAGGCCATGGATTACGTAACCCTGGAGCCGGTCGAAGCGGGCACCAGGGTGAACTGGGGATTTGAGTCGCGTTTTCCCTTTCCCTGGAATGCGCTGCTGCCCTTCATGGGCATGGAGAAGAGCGTCGGCAAAGACTACGAGGAGGGCCTGTCCGCCCTGAAAGAACTGGTAGAATCACAACCGAAGGCGGCCGCGCGCTTCCGGGGCTTCGGAATGCAGGTAGTGGATATGCCCGAGCGGCATTTCGTTCTGTTGCGGGACCGGGTTTCCTTCGATGAGATGCCGCAATTCTTCGAGCGTACTTACGGCGAACTGACGAGTGCCTTGAAACAGGCCGGCGCACAGATGGCCGGTCACCCTTCGGCCCTGTATTATTCCTGGGATGAAGAAGAGCAAATGACGGATATGGCACCCGCTTTCCCCATTCGCCGGAAAGGAACCTTTCCCAGCGCGTTTTCCCAGACGACCCTGCCGGCCGGCAAGGCGATCGTCGTGGATTACCGCGGCGGATACGACAGGCTGAGCGAGGCACATAATGCCGTAGATGCCTTTGCCCGGGAAAACGGCATGACCCTGGGCGCTCCGGCCATGGAAGAGTACATTACGGGCCCGGAGCAGGAGCCGGATACCAGCCGGTGGCTTACCCAGATTATCTACCCCGTAGAATCCTGAGTACCATCTCGATAGTATTGAAGGAATATTTCTGCGGGCAATCCACCACACCCACACCCACACCCAAACCCAAACCCACACTTCAAAACCTACGGTTTTACACATTAGTGTGAAGGGCGGCCAGCGGATCAGGGTCACAGAAGCCGGCCCTGACCTTGGACTGTGCGCGTTTTTTTTCCTACTTTCCGATATCACATGCAGTAGTTCGTTACTATGGACGTGGTATCAAAGTCTTTATTGGAAGAAGCCAAGGCGCATGCGTTCGCCTACTTAAATGCTTACCTCAATCCGGAGTACACCTATCACACGGAGGAGCATCTGCGCGATGTGCTGGAAGCGGTAGAGGAGCTGGCCGTACAGGAACAACTCGGGGAACAGGACAAGGAGCTTCTGCAACTCGCCGTTTGCTTTCACGATCTGGGTTATGTGGAAGGACCTAAAAATCACGAGGAGCGGGGTGCGGCCATGGCCAGGACCTGGCTGCAGGAGCGGGGCCTGGGCAAAGCCGAACTGGAAACGGTAGAACGGCTCATCCTGGCCACGCGCTTCCCGCAACAGCCGCAAAACCAGCTGGAAAAGGTCCTCTGCGATGCCGACCTCAGCCACCTGGGCAATGCCGCCTACTGGGACCGCTGTGCCAAGGTGCGCCAGGAGATGCTCCTGGCCCAGCAGGTGGTCATGAACGAGCACGAGTGGATCGACTTTGAGATCGAGTTCATGGAGCAGCACCGCTACCATACCCAAGCCGCTCAAAAACTCTACGAAAAGCGCAAGCAGAAACACCTTCGACAGCTCAAAAAGCGAAAACTGCGCCTGAACCCCGAAATGGTGGACCTGGTGGAAGACCTGGACGGAGGTGATAAAAAGAAGAAAAAAAAGAAAAAGAAGAAGAAGAAGAAGAACCGGGGAGAGATCGGCCGGGATACCGAGTTGAAGGAGATCGACCTGGGACGCGGCGTAGAGACCATGTTTCGCACCACCTACCGCACCCACGTCAATCTCAGCTCCATCGCCGACAACAAGGCGAACTTCATGCTGACCATCAATTCCATCATTATCCCCATTGTACTGGCCAATCTGGTGCCGAGATTCAGCGCAAACAGCTTACTGATCCTGCCTACCTGCGTTTTGCTGACGGTCTGCCTCACTGCCCTGGTCCTGGCTATACTGGCCACCCGCCCCAAGGTGACGCAGGGGCGATTTACCCGGGAAGACATTGAACAGAAGCGGGCCAACCTCCTCTTTTTCGGCAATTTCTTCCGCATGGATATCAAGGATTTCCACTGGGGCATGATGGAAATGATAAAGGACAGCGACTTCCTCTATTCCTCCATGACCCGGGACCTCTATTACCTGGGCGTCGTACTGGCCAAAAAGTACAAGTATCTGCGGTGGTGTTACGGCGTGTTCATGTACGGCATCATCGCCGCCGTCATCCTTTTCGTAGTTACCTTTCTTCGAGGCGCTACGATTTAGGCTTGGAAGGTTTGTTGAGGCTGATCTGGCGTTGCCGGGCAGAGCGGAAACGGTCGGTACCCTCCCGGCGTTTTTTGCGGTGTTTGGTTCCTCTTCCCTGCACGCGCGCCCGCCAGTTGCGCCAACTTCGAGGATGCAGGTTGCGACGCATCAGCCGGATCACGTCTTTTTCCCGCAGACCGAACTGCGCTTCGATCGCATCAAAGGGGGTGCGATCTTCCCAGGCCATTCCGATGATCCGGTCTACGTCCCGTTCGCTCAGGTATTTCTCCGGTTTTTTCATGACACAGAATCAACCCGGGCAGACGGTGCCTTGTTGGCATTTGCTTATTTTTGCCCCATAAAATGACCTGTCCATGATCTCCCCATCCATGACCCAAGCCCTCAACGATCAGATCGCATTGGAAGGCTACGCCTCCTTTCTGTACCTCTCCATGGCATCCTGGTGCGATCAGGAAGGCCTGGAGGGTTGCGCCCAGTTCATGCATCGCCAGTCCGATGAGGAACGGGAACACATGCTTCGCCTTTTTGGCTACCTCAGCGAAATGGATGCCCACGCCCTTACACCGGCTATCGACCAGCCCCCTCATGAGTTTAGCTCCGTGCGCGAAATGTTCGAGCAGGTGTATGCCCACGAGCAAAAGGTGACCGCTGCCATCAACCAACTGGTAACCCTTTCCACCGAACAACAGGACCACTCCACGCTCAACTTTCTGCAGTGGTATGTGGAAGAGCAACGGGAAGAAGAAGCTCTCATGCGCCATATTCTGGACAAGATCCGGCTCATTGGCGACGGTCCGCAAAGCCTGTATTACATCGACAAGGAAGTGGAAGCCATCAATGCCTCACAGGCCGAAGGCGGGGATGAATAATCCCGATTATTAGCTATTTCCTGCCCCCCAAAAAAAATCACCCCGCCTCGGAGAGGCAGGGTGACCCACGTTATTGCATAATAGTGCCTGTTAACCCCATCTTATCCCCTTTTCGAAGGATAAGACTCATTGCGCCGCGAATATTCGCAAAATCCTGGAAAGCGCCAAGCGCTCAATACTGCCTTTTATCTAGTCTAGGTCAAATTTTATTTCGCTGCACTTGTATACGGCTGACAAATTCCGAATTATACCGGCTTTGGGATAAAAAGACCGAATACCGTTTAAAAGCTTGTTGGGATTTCGCTTTTGGAGCGAACGCAGCCAAATTTTATTCTGAGCAAGGCGCTCTGAGGGAGCATAGCCATAGCTACGTGACCGACCTGCCAGCCGAACTTAGGTTCTAAGGCAGGCTGGAGAGTAACGTAGCTCAGGAGAAAATTTGGCAAGAACAGCCCAAAGGGTGAAGTCCAAACA
>JAJDFU010000145.1 GCA_020528935.1 Saprospiraceae bacterium
ATTCCGAACCTGTGCCCAGGGGCTCCACCTGCGCCCACCCGGCCCCGCCGCCAACGGCCACCCCCGCCGCCTCCCCGGCCGCTACCGCATCGAGAAAATGCCCGACAGCCTGGACCTGCAGATCGTAGACACCTTTCAGGCCGACAATCGCCGGAGTATGAATACCCTTTCGGGCGGGGAAAGCTTTCTGGTAAGCCTGGCCCTGGCACTGGGCCTCAGCGACATGGCCGGCCAGCAGGCCGAGATCGGCTCGCTCTTCATCGACGAAGGCTTCGGCACCCTGGACGACAATGCCCTGGACCTGGCCCTCAGTACCCTGGAAAACCTGCAGGCCAAGGGCAAGACCATAGGCATCATCTCGCACGTCAAGGCCCTCAAAGAGCGCATTGCCGTTCAGATTCAACTGGAAAAAGGCAGCAACGGCTTCAGTACTTTGACCATCAATCCCCGCGGCTGATCGAAGCGGCGGGGATGACTATCGAAAATTCCTACCATAGTCGCTTCAATTCTTTTATTTTGCGAAAGACACAAGCACGTTATACCTCTTTTCGATGCAAGAAAAACTGAAAGCGCTTTTCCTGGAACGCGGCCTGGACCAGCGCAGCGTAGAGTTTCTGATCAAAGCTATAGCGAAGAACAATCTTCCGGGTTTCGACTACCTGGAATACAAGCAGTCGCTGGCGGCTTTGCGCGATATGAACATGGACGAGGAAACCGCTTTCAAGTCGGCCTTCGCCACAGCCGGCACCCTGGGCCTCACCAAGGACAAGCTGCTGGAGACCGCCCGGCACTACAAGCAGGTTCTGGAGCGCGAGAAAAAACAGTTTGACGCCGCAGCCAGCAAGCAGGTCGAACAGCGCATCCAGACCAGGCAAAAGGAGGTGGAAAAGATGAAAAAGCAGATCGAGGACTACCGGGCCAAGATCGCGCAGCTCCAGGAGAAGATCGCCCAGTCCGAAAAAACGATCGCCGCCGCCGAAGAGGATATCCGCACGGCCGAGGACAAAATCGCTGCGACCCAGCGGAGTTTTCAGGAAACGGTGACCACCATACTCGAAGAGATCAAAAACGATATGGACAGCATCGAAAAATTCATTGCTTGACGAAAAGAATCAACGCATAACGATCATCATGGCAGAAAACGTTTCGTTCAAACCCACCAGCACCAAAAAGTCATTCTGGAAGCGCCCCGAAGGCATCACCGGCGCCATTTTCCTGCTTGCTATCATCGCTGCGGTGACGCTTCTGCTCGTCAACTTCGGCCCCGCCCTGGTCGCCCTGTTGTCCAATACGCTGTATCTGGCCGGGCTCATCGTGGTGTTGGGCGCCTTGCTGTACATGGTCTTTGACCCCAAAATGCGCAATCTGATCTGGTATATGTATAAAAGTGCCATGCGCTGGGTTACCGGCCTGTTCGTACAGATCGACCCCATCGGGATCCTGAAGAGCTACGTCGAGGACCTGGAGGACAATCTGGGTAAAATGCGCAAGCAGATCGGCACCCTGCGCGGTCAGATGCGGAAGATCGATACCCTCATGACCGAAAACGGGCGCGAGATAGAAAATCAGATGAAAATGGCCAGCGCCGCCAAGGAAAAAGGCATGGATCAGCAAATGCTGCTGGCCTCTCGCAAGGCCGCCCGCCTGAAAGAGACGAACGGCAAGTACAAGGTGCTGCACGACAAAATGGAGGTGCTCAATCGCATCCTCGTGAAGATGCACTCCAATTCGGAGGTGCTGCTGGAGGATACCCGCGACCAGGTCAAGCTCAAGGAACAGGAGCGCAAGGCCATTCGCGCCTCCCACTCGGCCATGAAGTCGGCCATGAGTGTCATCTCCGGTGACCCCGACAAGCGCGCCATGTTCGACGCGGCCATGGAAGCAGTAGCGGATGACGTGGCCAACAAGGTAGGCGAGATGGAGCGCTTCATGGAACTCTCTGCCCATTTCATGGAGTCCGTCGATCTGCAGAACGGCCTCTTCGAGGAGGAGGGCCTGAAAATGCTGGGGCAATGGGAGAAGGACAGCACCCTGCTCCGGCTGGAAGGCGCAGGCCGGTCTTCGGGCGAAAAACTCGCCCTGGAATCTCCGCGCAGCGAGCCCGAAGTGCGCAAGGAGAGTGGCTCATCCGGCAGTAATTACGACAACCTGTTTCAGTAAAGGGCAGTCGTTCCCGTTGTCCGGAAGCTTTTTCCGGATAGCCTTGCCTTACTTTTCCCTTAGATAGGCCTGGTAGCCCATTTGTTCCAGTTTCTCGTACTTGGAAGCCACTCCCCGGGCCAGTCCTCTTTTGTATGCCAGCAGGCGCTCGCGCATTGCGCTGTCGCAAGCCCCGAGGATCTGCGCGGCCAGGATGCCGGCATTCTTGGCGGCGTTGAGTGCCACGGTGGCTACGGGTACCCCGTTGGGCATCTGCAGGATGGAAAGGACGGAATCCCAACCGTCGATGGAGTTGGAGGACCGGATGGGCACGCCGATGACCGGCAGGGGGGAAAGCGAGGCGACCATGCCCGGCAGGTGGGCGGCACCTCCGGCTCCGGCGATGATTACCCGGACGCCCTCCTCGTGGGCCCGGCGGGCAAAGTCGAACATGCGCTGGGGTGTGCGATGCGCCGACACAATGGTCAGCTCGAAGGGCACCTCCAGTTCGGTCAATACATCGGCTGCAGCCCGCATGACGGGCAGGTCCGAATCCGATCCCATGATGATTTTTACCATAGCGTTTGGTTTTTGCGCTTAGGATGAAGTGTTTTCGGGTTTTCGCGTAGCGGGAAAAGCCCCGGGTACGCTCATCAATACTCCTGTCTCTTCTACCCATCTGACGCTGCCGACGAGCGACCAAGGGTAGTATTAGGTGGTCGCACGTTCCTTTACACAAAAAGAAATGAGATCAACACA
>JAJDFU010000652.1 GCA_020528935.1 Saprospiraceae bacterium
GATCCCGGGCGGGAGGGGTTTCAGGCTGATCCCCAGCCAGGCCTCCAGGATGACCCATAGGGCAAACAGGCCAAATACCGGAGCAAAGAGGAAAACGCCTCGCTGAAGGAGGAGGGTCGCGGCCAGGTCGTGCACTGCACCGCTCAGCAGGAAGGTGCCCAGCAGGGCCACAGGCCTGGGCAGCCGCTTTTGAAGGGGCCGGTAGCTGTAGTAGAGCAAGTAGTAGGAAAAGAGCGGATTCCAATTCCGCCAGAAGCCGGCAAAGCTGGTTGCGAAAAAGGATTGCCGGAGCATATGGGCGATGCCGGCCGCGGATTCGGCACGGCCGCCCAGTTTTCGGCGCTCGTATTGTCGGTAAGTCGGTCGGATGGGAGGTCGGGTTTGCGGTCTGAACCAGGCTTTTTGGAGGCGATTGCGATGCTTTTCTTTAGCAGACCGGGCAAAGTGCATGGTTTTCAGCCCCAAACGTTTTTCTTTCAAGGGCGGCGTTCCTTTCTGCCGGTTGCCAGAACGGAAGGTCCGGCCCGGTTGTGCATCCCCCATTCGGCCAGGGAGATCCAAAAGGGGGAGATCATCAGGGTGAGCGAAATGAGGCTAATGGTAAATTGGTACTCATAGGTGCCGATGATGGCCAGATTGAAGGCCGAGGAACTGAGCAGGAAGCTGAGTTCGCCGATCTGGGCCAGCAAGGCACCCCCCAGGAAGGCGTCGCGCCAGCCGCAGCCGAAGAATCGCAGGATGAAGGTGTTGAGCAGGTGGTTGGTCAGGTAGACGGCCAGGACCACTGCCACGATGGGAAGGGCATTCTGCCAGATGAAGGCCAGGTCGATCTGAAGACCGACACTCACAAAGAATATGGCCACAAACACTACCCGGAAGGAGTGCAGGGTATCGTGGATCCAGCTCGTAGAGTCGGCGGCGTGCAGGATCATGCCGCCTACAAAGGCACCCAAGGCAGCCGACAAGCCGAACAGGGAGGTGAGCAAAGCCCCCCCGAAGCAAAAGAGCAGGGCCAGGAAGACCTGCAACTCGTGGTCCCGCTCAATGAGGGTGGAAAAAGGCAAACGCACCCGGTGCCGGGTGTACACCCAGATCAAAATGCCGATGATGGCCAATCCGCCAATGAGCATGAGCAGGATCTTCTGCAGCGGAGCGCCCTCTCCGCCCAGAAAGGAGGTTATAATGAGTAGGGGCACGATGATGATATCCTGGGTGAGCAATACGCTCAGCACGCTTTTTCCAACGGGGCTCTCGATCAGGTTCTTTTCTTCGATCACCCGGATGATCACAGCCGAACTGCTGAGGGCGATCGCGAAACCCAGCACCACCGAGCGGGTGATCTGCCAGTCCAGCGCATAACCGATGCCCAGTACGATGAGCACGCTGGCCCCTACCTGCAAAAAGGTGCCGATCAGGGCTACCCGCCACTGCCTGACCAGCTCGGGCAGGCTGATCTCCATGCCGATAAAGAACAGGAGCAGAATGATGCCCAGTTCGCCGTAATGGTGGATGGCCTCGGCATCGGTGACCAGGCCTAAACCGGACTCCCCCAGAAGCACGCCGATGAGGATGTACCCCACGATGTAGGGCTGTTTGATGCGCTTGAGCACCAGTCCGATGAGGATGATCCCGATGGCCAGGATCGAGATGAGGCCTACCATGGGATCGATTTGGGAAAGGAGCATAAGCGGCCGGTCCGGGTTTACCTCCATAAACCGGGCGAAGGGGAAAGCCGTTCAGACGCAGCCCTTTTGCCGGGCTCAATACTTGACCACCCGCCGCACAGCCATACCCTCAGCCGTGTAGATGCGCAGCAGATACCAGCCGGCCGGATAAGCGGATAGGTCCACTTGCCGTGCGGCCGTCCAGTGATCCAGAGGCTGCCCGGTGGGCGCGATCAGCTCTATGCGCTGCGGGATGTCGCCTTCCAGAAGCACCCGCCCGTTGGTCGGGTTGGGAAACAGCCGGATATCGGCAGGCGGCAAAACCGCACGGACAGACGTCAGGTCTCCCTCCTCGCCCAGCAGGTACTCCCATACCGGCCGGTACACCGGGGCGCCGGTATCGTCATCCAGGGTTGTCATCCAGTCCACCACGGTGACGTTGTGAAAATTGGGAATGGTGTTGGCCGAGTCGATGGGAGCCGAGCTGATGAGGCTGTGGGTGCGGCCGTAGGGCCGCTCCAGGGTATCCACGGCGGTAATAGGGCCGTAGGCTGCCATACCGAAGTTTTCCCAGGTCGTCGGGATGCCGTTGTAGATGTTGGCGTCGCCGGTGTGGATGAAGCCGTAGTAGGCGCTGTCGGGCGTGGGCCCGGGAGCGAGGATCCAGTCGGGATTGCGGCCCGGCCGCAGCCAGTCGATCCAGGAGAACATGATCACCCGCTGCACGGGAAAAAGCCGCGAGCCGAAGGCGGCGTGGCCGCCGCCCTGGGAGTGGCCGGCCAGTACCAGCTGGGGCCAGTGCACGGCCGTATCGCCGTTCAGGTACTGGCCCCAGCCTTCATCCGGATAGGCGTCGTTCAGGTACCGGATGAGCCGGAGCAGGCGGTACACCACCGAATTGGGACCGTCCACGGCGAGGGAGTCGTGCAGATCGGTACCCAGCCAGATCTCGGCACGGGCCCGGCCGTGGCAGCTGGGATCGAAGGTGAGCGGGCATACCTCCAGGTTGATGGAGTTGCGATTCTCATAGCACAGGCCGATGCTGTGGTAGCCCAGCGAGGCGGCGGTCTGCTGAAAGAGGCGATAGTCCTCCGGAGCGCCGTTGGTGCCGGGGAAGAAGACCATCAACCGGTTCTTGGGGTTGGCCCCGGTGTCCCGGTAAATGTAATGCGGCAGGTCCAGCCCGTCGATCAGGGTATCGGTTTGGCTGGGCAGGACGGTGCGTTCGA
>JAJDFU010000006.1 GCA_020528935.1 Saprospiraceae bacterium
AGCCAAGAGTCTGGCAAATCCGTATTCCGTCGGCAATCTTGGCAGCCGCCCTGCTGCTGGGCGGCTGCATGGTGGGGCCGGACTTCGTGCCCCCGGCGGTAAAAACCCCGGCCGCCTACCGCTTTGAACCCGCAGCCGCCGAGGAGGCGCCGCCGGAAGCTGCGCCGAGCTGGGAGTATCGCTACGATGCCGACCGTGCGGCCGCGGCGGTCAACCTGAAGTGGTGGGCGCTGTTCGACGATCCGGTGCTCTACGAGCTGGTGACCACGGCCCTGGCCAACAACCTGGAGGTAAAGACCGCCGTAGCGCGCATCGAAGAGGCCCGTGCGGCGTTGGGCTTTACCCGGGCCGACCAGTATCCGCGCATCGACATCGAAGGCAGTGCCGCGGTGGGCAATTTTCTGGGCATCAGCCGCAGCGAGACCACCGACTGGGCGGCTTTCATCGCCCCGACGCTGAGCTGGGAGATCGATTTCTGGGGCCGCTTCCGCCGGGCCACCGAGGCCGCCCGGGCCGATCTGGCGGCCTCCGGCTACGGCCTGCGCACCATCCAGCTGGCCCTGGTCACCGAAGTGGCCGCCGCCTATTACCGGTTGCTGGATTTCCGGCGCCGGCTGGAGATCGCCCGCAAAACGCTCGACTCGCGCACCGAAACCCTGGACATCATCGCCCAGCGCTTCGAAAAGGGCATCGTGCCGGAACTGGACTTGAACCAGGCCCAGATCCAGAAAGAGATCGCCGCGGCGGCCATCCCGCAGTTCGAGCGGCAGGTGGCCCAGAGCGAACACGCCATCCGCGTTTTGCTGGGGCAACTGCCCGGGCCCGTGCGCAGCGGCCGACCGCTGCAGCGGCAGTCGATCCCGCCGCAAATTCCCACCGGCCTGCCGTCGAGGTTGCTGGAGCGCCGGCCGGACGTGGCCGAAGCCAACTTCCGGCTGCATTCCCAGACCGCCCAGATCGGGGTGGCCGAGGCCCTGCGCTATCCGTCCTTTTCGCTGACCGGTCTGCTGGGGCTGGCCAGCAGCGAGCTGTCCGACGTCACCCGCGAGGGCGGGGTGTGGAGCGCCGGGGCCGGGTTGCTGGGGCCGCTGCTGGACTTCGAGCAGAGCAAAATGCGGGTGGACATCGAGGAAGCCCGCACCCGGCAGGTGCTGTATTTTTACGAAAACACCGTGCTGACCGCCTTCCGGGAGGTCGAAGACGCCCTGGTGGCCATCGACACCTTCCGGCGCCAGGTGGAATCGGTCACCCGGCAGGTGGCCGCGGCCCGCAACGCCAACGAGCTGTCTTTGTACCGCTACGACCAGGGGGTCACCAGCTACCTGGAGGTGCTGGAAACCGAGCGCCAGCTGTTTTCGGCCGAGCTGGACCTGTCCGAACTGACCCAGAACCAGCTCAACGCCTACGTCGGGCTCTACAAGGCCCTGGGCGGGGGCTGGATCTCCCCAGAGGCGGCGGCCGCCGAGGCTGAAATGTGAAGGTATATGCCCCGGTTGACTTATGCGTTTGGGTGGTACATAAAGCGATACAACGACAATGCTTGATTCTTGCCCAAACCGGGTGCGACTGCAAGTTCAACATCGAAGCACAACCGTGCTTTCTGCCTTTTCGATCCGGCGTCGATTGCCTCAGCAAGAAAATGCAAGCCACCCGCTTCGCGGGTGGTTGTTGACTATCAAATGGTTCCAATCGGTAAAGGATTTCGCCATATGTCCGCAGCGGCGGAAATGACCATCCAGCAGCCTTCCGGCGACAGTCTTCTGCTGGTGCTGTCCGGCAGTTGGAAAATCGGCGAGGTGCTGCCCGCGTCCGCCGATGTGCAGCGTAAGATCGAGTCGGCACCGGCGATTCGGACCCTGGCCTTCGACACGCAGCAGCTGGCCGGATGGGACTCGGGACTGCTGACGTTTTTAAAGCGCTTGCGGGAGTTTTGCGCAAGCCGACAAATCCGGATCGACAGCAGCGGGCTGCCCCCGGGCGCACGTCAGCTACTGGCCCTGGCCGCGGCGGTGCCCGCAAAAAAAGACGCCCGCAAGGCCGATAACACCCGCCGCTTCTGGTTGTGGGCGGCAACCAGGTCCGCCATTTTTTTCCCTCTTCCCGCAAGACACTGGCTTTTATCGGAGAGGCCACCCTTTCCTTCGGCCACCCGACGCGGGGCCTGGGCCGGTTTCGGCCCCACCGACTTTTTTTTCTGTCTACGTCCGGCGGCGGGCAGGCGCTGCCGATCGTTTCGTTGATCAGCTTTCTGGTGGGGTTGATCCTGGCTTTTGTGGGCGCCATCCAGCTGCTGCTCTTCGGGGCCCAGATTTACGTGGCCGATCTGGTGGGCATTGCCATGGTGCGCCTGATGGCGGCGATCATGACCGGCATCGTCATGGCCGGGCGCACCGGCGGGGCCTTTGCCGCCCAGTTGGGCACCATGCAGGTCAACCAGGAAATCGACGCACTGAAGACCCTGGGTCTGTCGCCCATGGACTTTCTGGTGCTGCCGCGCATGCTGGCCCTGGCGCTGATGATGCCCCTGCTGTGCCTGTACGCCAATGTCATGGGCATTCTGGGCGGGCTGGTGGTTGGAGTCGGAATGCTGGATATCGGCCTGGTGCAATACTATCACCAGACGGTGGCCGCCGTGCGGCTTTGGGACCTGGGACTCGGGATTTTCAGCGGCACGGTGTTCGGTGCGATCCTGGCGCTGGCCGGCTGCATGCGGGGCCTGGAGTGCCGCCCCCACGCTCACGCGGTGGGCCATGCGGCCACCCCGGGGGTGGTGACGGCCATTGTCGGCATCAGCGTCTCCCCGTCCGTGACTACCCTGCTTTGCGACCTCCTTTGCCTCATCACCGCCCGAGCTTCCTCAACAACCTTATGCATCCATACCAATA
>JAJDFU010000360.1 GCA_020528935.1 Saprospiraceae bacterium
GTGTGGTCAGGTGAATGATCGTCACCCTTTTCAAGCTACCGTACCGAAAACAGGCGCACATAAAAAAAGGCCTTCTGCCCGGAGCATCGGACAGAAGGCCATGGTGCCTGTTCAGAGCACCTTTCGTTCATCGAAGCGAATTGCGCTTAGGGGCGCGAGTCGCTCAGGATGAACTTCTCGGAGTACACCTGATCGTCCACGTATACGCCCAGGTAGTAGATACCGGACTGCAGGTCGGACAGGTCAATGCGCTCCGTATCGAACTGGATCTCGTCGATCTCGCCGGCATACACCATCTGGCCCATGCTGTTGTGGATCGCGATGCGCACCTGTTTGCCCATCAGGCCGTTGAGCTTGACGTTGATCTCGCTGGAGGCCGGGTTGGGGAACAGGCTGATGCCGGTGGGCTGATCCACCGCGCTGAGGTCGACAGCTCCCTGGCTGCGCGGCTGGAAGGACTCGCAGTCGTAGGTGAGCGAGAAGTTGCCCGTTGCGCTGCCGAAGCCGTGTACCAGCACGTAGTAGGTTTGGCCGATGATCGGCACAAAGGTGAAGGCCGAGGTCGTCCCGCAGCCCGGGGCGTCGTCGTTGCCGCCTACACATACCAGTTCGGCACAGGTGCCGGAGTACACCGAGATCTTGGTGTCGTAGCTGGCCGAACCGCAGGTAGTCAGGGTGGCAATACGCGAAGTAGCCGTGAAAGTGTACCATACGCCGGGTGCCGTAACGGAGGTGCCACAGTCAGCTACGTTATCTACCGTAGCCAGGGCCGTGGAGCCGCTTACAGGGACCTTGCATTCCAGCGGAATGGCATTGTTGCACTGGTCGTTATCCGGCGGGAGTACGCAGGATAGTTCCAGCTCGAACGGACCGGCAGAGCCGAAGAAACCGTGAACCAGAATGTAGTAGGTAACACCTGGTACGCTCAGGAATTCCACTTCGGATTGCAGCCCACAGTCGTCGTCATTGCCGGTCACACAGGTAAATGCGCCGCAGGAACCGCTCAGTACCGTGATTTTGGTATCGTAAGAGGAATTACACAGGCTGGCAGTTACGAACGATCCGTCGCCCTGGAAAGAGTACCACAGTCCGGGCGTGCCGGGGTTGTAGGTCGTGCCGCAGAACGGAACATTGTTTTCCGGACCGGCCGTCGCCGTATTCCCCGAAACCACATCACCACAAGCGACCGGAGTGGCGCTGGTGCAGTTGTCATTGGGTGCCGGAGCGTCGCAGGAGATGGTCAGGTCAAAGTCGCCGGTGGCCGAACCGAAACCGTGAACCAGAATGAAATAAGTCTCGCCCGGGTTGGAAGCCCAGGATAGTTCGGTAGTGAATCCGGCACAGCCGGCTGCGTCATCCTGACCGGTCACACACACCAGATTGGTACAGGAGCCCGTGAAGACGGAGATCTTGGTATCGTAGCCGGCCTGGTTGCAGGTACTGGCTGTGATCAGGCTGCCGTCGCCTACGATGGTATACCACACGCCGGGTGCCGTGTTGGACGTTCCACAGAAAGGAACGCCATCGAAGGTGGCACCGGCCGTAGATCCGCTCACCGTCTGGCCACAGCTTACCGGCGTGGCACCGGCGCAGGCGTCGTTGCCGGAGGGGGGCGGCGGGAAGACACAGGAGCCGTCATCTACGGTGGCGTCCGGATTGAAGTTGGACGCATTGGGGTCCGTACAGCCCAGCACGAAGACTTCACCACTGCAGGTCAGCGACAGCTCAAAGTCACCGATCTCGCCGTTGGCACCGTGAACCAGCACGTAGTGCGTGCGGTTGAAGGCCGGCGTGAAAGTGAGTTCGGAGGTTCCACCGCCACAACCGTCGCCATCGTCATTGGTGCCGATGCAGACGAGGTTGCCGCAGTCGTCGCCTTCATACACCGTGATCTTGGTGTCGAAGTCGGCATTGTCACACAGGCTGAGGGTATAAAAGCGGAGGTCGTCGCCGGCATCGAAGGTGTACCACACGCCCGGGCCGGTAATGGGCAGCCCGCAGTCGGGGAAATCGCCGTCGATGGTGGCGCCAATGGTCGTACCAGTGACCACATCGCCACAGGCGATGGGCTCGGCATCGTCACAGAAATCGTTGGGTACCGGCGAGGGAACGATCGGGTTACACCCCAGCACGCAGTAGAACGCACCGGAAGAGGGAAAGGCATCCTGTACACACCATACGCGTTTGGTACCACCCGTGTGGTTGACCCCGCTATTTTTCTTGGTATCCGGATCGTCGAAGCCGTCTATCTCCATGTCGCCCGGGCAGGCACCGCCGGACGCAATGCGCACTTCCGAGTCGTAAGTATTGGAAACCTGTCCGATCTCCAGGGTAGCGGCCGGAGGCACGTCGATAAAGAAAATGCGATCGGCGGCAGCGTTGAGGCAGCTGACGTCCTCATCATCGCTGTAGCCGGTCGTAGTCCCGCTGAACGGACTGGTGAGTGTTGCCAGATCCTGGGCATTGCCGCAGTTGTCGCCGGGAGGCGGTACGAACTCTTCCACACAGATGGTGAAGGGACCCTGGCCGAAGCCGCTGTCGCCCCAAACAAAAACAAAGTAAGTGGCACCGCCCGTCAGGCCGGTTACGGTCACATCATCCGGTGAGAAACTGCAGAACACTTCCGTGCCGCCGCAGGCGTCGTAGATGGAGGCTTCGGGATTGCCCGGGCCCAGGTCGGTCACCTGAAGGCGAACATCGCCGCTGGCCGGAGCCACGAAGCTGTACCACAGGCCGATATTTTCCCCGAAACTGTCGCAGGACTGAGGGCCGCCGTCCAGCCCGAGATTGGTATCGCCGAACACTTCATTGGCCGGGCAGGAGCCGGGGGCACCCAAGGTGATGGCCGTCGCACCGGAGCAGGTGGTATTGGTCAGGGGAACAAACTCTTCCAGGCAAATGGTGAAGGGACCTTCCGAACCGGCATCTCCCCAAACCAGGATCTGGTAGGTCACCCCGGCCGTGAGGCCATCCACTACAACGTCATCCGGAGAGCCACTGCAGAACACTTCCGTGCCGCCGCAGGCGTCGTAGATGGAGGCTTCGGGATTGCCCGGGCCCAGGTCGGTCACCTGAAGGCGGATGGCACCCGTAGCCGGAGCTACAAAGCTATACCAAACGCCATTGTTCTCTCCCGTGGCATCGCAGGACTGCGGGCCGTCGTCGGAAGCACCCAGGGTAGAGCCGTTCACGGCATTGGCCGGGCAGCTGTTCGAAGCGCCTACGGTAAGCGAAACGGCATCTGCGCAAAGGTCATTTGCGGGAGGCATAAACTCTTCCACGCAGATATTGAATGGGCCCTGGCCAAAGGTCACATCACCCCAGACCACCACGAAGTAGGTCGTGCCGCCGGTAAGGCCATCAACCACAACCGCATCGGGAGAGCCACTGCAGAACACTTCCGTGCCGCCGCAAGCGTCAAAGACCGCCGCTTCCGGATTACCCGGGCCGAGGTCTTCGACCGTTAAAAGCACGGAGCCGCTGGCCGGCGCAACAAAGCTGTACCACAGGCCGGCATTCTCGCCGGTAGCATCACAGGAGAAAAAGCCGTCATCGGTCGCATCATTGGTGTCTCCACCAACGGCATTGCCCGGGCAGCTTCCGCTTGCGCCTAAGGTCAGGGCGACGGCGTTGGCGCAGTCGTCATTGGCCGCCTGGCCCTGAAGCGCCGCGAAGGTACCTACTGCGAGAAAAAGCGTAAAAAGGGTTTTGAGAAACGGAAAGCAACATCGCACATCGGCGAGTCGCGAAGGGTAAGACCTGTTTTTCATTGTCAAGGTTTTGGTTATAATCAATAGTTGAAAAATTGCAATCCGGCTACGGTAGTCCTGATGGACCAGGACTGATTTTGGATACGGTAGTTGGGATAAGTCCGCAGGGCAAAAGCTTCTCACTCTAAAATACAAAATAGCTTGGCTTCGGCACGCTATCCTGTAAGAGAAGTTTTACACATAAGGCTTTCAAGGGAAAGTATGAGAGGGGGGTTGTGTATCTCTTGTCACACAAATCTAGGAAATATTTTCCTTTTGAGCGTTGCAGATCCAAACATTTAACCGGGAATTGACCACCTGCCCAAATTTTTTGCCCCAGGGCAAGCCCCGTATATGACATTACCTGATCGCAGATGCGATATTACACCGCACAGCTCCCCTGCTGGTTACTGGTTGAAAGCGAGGCCCCTGAATTGGCTTAAATTCTTGGTTTACAGGCGAAAACGCAAGCCGGCCCGCATCCACCAGGAGTAAAACTCCTGTTGCTTGACGATGCTGGGTTCGCCCAGGTAGAAGCGCAGGGGCGTATTCGTGATGTTGATCCAGTCGTAGAAGATGTTGATGTTGTCGTTGAGCTGAAAATTCATGGTGTAGTCCAGGCGCAGGGCCTCGTCGTAGAATTCATCCAGGTCGGGATCGGGCCCGATCTCCACCAGAAAGGCGTCCTGATAATTGGCGGACAGCCGGGCAAAGAAGCGGGGCCCGTCATAGAAGAGCGCCAGGTTGAGGGTGTGCTCGGCCTGCCCGGGCAGCTCGATCTCCTCCTGGTTCTCATCCGAGAAAAACTCGCTGAGATCGTCCATCTCCGGATCGATGATGATGGCCTCGGCATAGTTGGCCGGCACCCGCTCCGGTATGAAGGCCTTGGAGAAGGTGTAGGTGTAATTCGTGAATATGCCGAAATCGCCGAAAAAGCCGTTGAAGAAGTCGAACTTGAACTGGGCCTGGAACTCGGCGCCGAACACCTGCGCATCCCGCCCGTTGAGGGGCTTGGTGAACTCGAAGACCGGAAAGTTGCCCGATCCCGGTTCGCCTTCGCGCCCGAAGCGCTTGTAGTTGAAAGCGCAATTTGCCATCCGCTTGTAGAACAAGCCGGCGGAACAAAAAAGACGGTCGAGGTAGCCCCCCCCCAAGACGCCCCACTTCAGGGCGCGGGGCGAATCCAGCTCAGGGATTGCGGAGGTTATCTCCTGGCGATCTTCCTCGCGGGCGGAGATGACGTCCACGTAGTTGGGGCGCGAATAGGTGTAGCTGAGGGCGCCGCGCAGGTTCATGCCGTTGGGCAGGGCGTAACGCAACTGCACCTGGGGCAGCCAGAAGTCGATGGTGCGCTCGGTATTGAAGGTGTCTATGCCGACGAAGCGGTTGCCGTCCAGCTCTACCCCAAAGGCCCGGTTCTCCAGCACATCGGTGCGCTCGAAGCGCAGCCCCCCCAGTACCATCAGCCTGCCGATGTTGTGGCGGAACATGCCGTAGGCGGCGTAGATGTTTTCCCGGTAGGTATAGTCCTGGTTGTAGGAGTTCTTGCGGGTCTCGTTGCGGTCGATGATGAAAAACTGCGGGAAAAACTCGTAAAAATCCGTCATCACATCGGCCGAGGGCATGAATTCCAGGAGATAGCCCTGGTTGAGGAGGTTGTCCTCGCGAAAGTCGTCGGAAGCGGTCACCAGATTGAGGGGATCGCCCATGCCGGGATAGATGTTGGAGGTTTCGTTGTAGGCGCCGAAGGTGAGCGAGCGGATGTTGCGTTCTTTGACGCGGGCGCGCAGTTTGCCGCCGAACTTGAAGATCCCTGACTGGCCGTTGGTAAACTCGTAGGGAATGGTGAAGTTGATCCGGGGCGTCCACAGGTCTTCGCGGGTGTCATGCTCTTCCTGGATCATCTCGTCCAGCTCGAAGTTCTCGTAATCGGTGGCATTTTCGGCATTGTTCTCGTTGGGGAAGGTGGCGCGGGGATACTCCGGATCGCTCACGTCAAACTGAATGGTGATGGCCTGGCCCGGGCTTTCAAAACGAGCCTCAAAGCGATCGGGCTGGCGCTCCCGGGCATTGGCGTAAAAGAGCTGATAGTCGATGATGAGCCCGCCCCATTTATGCTCGCCGCCCAGCGCAATGGTGCTCAGTTCCTGGCGCTTTACCCGGTCCTTCACGTCGTGGTCGATGCCGCCGAAGAGGAAGTAGGTGGCATTGAGGGGGTCTTCCAGATCGTAGATGAGGCGTCGGCGGGTCTCGTCGTCGGTAAAGCTATTGTACATGCCCCGCAGGTAGATGTAGGAGTTTTCATTGAAGCGGTAGTCCAGCGTGGGGCTTACCGCGATGCGGGTACGCGTGATCTCGTAGTGGCGCAGTTGGGCCTCGCGCCAGTGGAGGAAGAAGTTATCCTGCCCTTCCTGTTGATCGTCCTCGTTGAAAAAGGGGCCCTTGGTAAACTTGTACTCGATATTGTCCGAGCCCTGGTTGTTCTCGAAAAAGCTGGCATTGAGCTGAAAACCCAGCTTGTTGTAGCGCTGGCCGTAAGCGAATTGCAGGTTGTAGATGGGGGTGCCGCGCAGGTTGTTGTATCCGCCGGCGGCCGTAGCCAGAATCTGGGGCGGCCCTTCCTGCGCCTCGCGGGTTTTGATATCCACCGAGCCGCCGATGCCGTCCAGGTCGTTGTCGGGGGTGATCACCTTGGTGACCTCCACGCGCTCGATCTGATCCGAGGGGATGATGTCCAGGCCGACGTAGCGAAAGTCGCCCTCCGGCGAGGGCACCTGCTCGCCGTTGATGTTGAAGTTGGTGAGTTCGGGCGGGGTGCCGCGCAGTTGAACGAAGCGGCCTTCGCCCTGATCGCGCTGCAAAGTGATGCCGGGGATGCGCTGGATCACCTCGGCTGCATTGAGATCGGGAAAGGTAATGATCTGCTCGGCGGAGATGATATTCTTGATGTTCTCGGCCTGCTTCATGTCGATAATGGCCTCGATCTGCCCCTCCACGATGCCATTCACGACCACTTCCTGGAGTTCGATGGAGGCGGGCTTGAGCTCGATCCGCAGCTCGCGACCGGAAGCCACATCCACCGGTACCGTTTTGGTGTCGTAGCCCATATAGGTGACGATCAGGCTGACCCTGCGGGCCTCGACCCGCTCCAGCGCGAAGCGACCCTGCGCATCGGTGACGGCTCCCTGATTGGTGTCTTCGATGGCTACGGTGGCCCCGATGAGCGGTTCGCCGGTTTGCGCGTCCAGTACACGCCCGGAAATGGTTTGCTGTGCAAAGAGCCCCAGTGGGCCGACCGCAAGCAGAAGCAGCAGGACGAACAGGGGTTTAGGGCTGGAGAACATGTTGCAGATGTTGAAAGGACCTGAGCAAAGGATCAAACCCAGCGGACACAAGCCGCTGAGTTTGATCGGAGATTGAAAAAGCGGCAAAGGGATTGCGCCCTTTGCCTGCGATACCGGATTATTCGATGATGATCTGCTGAGCGTACACCACATCGGCCTGGCGGGCCTGAATGACGTACATGCCGGAAGGCAGATCGCTGACGTTCATCTCCAGGCGCTTGCCGAAGTTGCTACGCAGGCCTTTTACCAGCCTTCCGTTCATGTCGAAGATGTTGATCACACTTTCTTCGTTTTGCTCCAATTCTACGGTGATGGTCTGGCTGGCCGGGTTCGGGAATACGGTCAACTCCTCTACTTCGGGTGTAAAGATCTCGAACACATTGGTCGTGTTGGGCGAGGAGAAGTAGATCAGCAGACGCGGCACGCGCTCGGGCTTGTTGGTGCCGTCGCCGCCGTCTTCGGGATCGGCGATGTTCTCAAAGGATTCGAACTCGCGGGCGTTCTCCACGTCGCTCGGACCCTGATTCTCACCCAGCAGGATAAAGGCGATGGCATTGCCGGACTCCCAGCCGTCGCGGTCGATGACCTCCTGCACCAGATCCTTGAGGTCGGGGGTGCGGTGCGGCGTCCACAGCCCCCAGGGCTCGTCCACGATCCAGCGCAGCTGCGTATTGGTGAGCGGGCGGGCGTCGATCAGCTGATCGTCGGTGAAGGTCTGAGCGTTGTCCGTAGCCTCGCAGGCAATGGTGATATTGGCCACGTCATCGGCCGTCTTGATCTCGTGCGAATGCACTTCGATGAAGACGGAGTCGATCACCGCGCCCTTCGGAATCCAGATGTTCTGGAAGCGCAGGCCCGCCGTCAGGATGTTCTGGTCTTCCGGAGCGCCTTCCCAGCCGGCGTCGATGTCGTCGTCAAAAAGAGCATCGATCTCGTCGTTTTCCTGCTCGGCATCGTCCGAGGAAGCCGGGAAGGTCACGCCTTCATCGGTGATGGTATCGGTAGCCACAATGCGCTGATCCAGCAGGCCGGACTCTACGGTGTAGTAAATGACCAGCTCGGGCACGCGCTCGGGCTTATTGGTGCCGTCGCCGCCGTCTTCGGGATCGGCGATGTTCTCAAAGGATTCGAACT
>JAJDFU010000355.1 GCA_020528935.1 Saprospiraceae bacterium
CCGGGCGGGGTGGCTGTGCGCCCAGACGCGGGCTCGAGGGCGCTCGGACGGCGGGGCCAGGAACGTATCCGGCACGTAGCCCGCTCGCTGCGGTGCCGGGTAGCCCAGCTCCGTGGCCGTCTCGCCGAGCAGCCGGAGTATTGTGCGCTCGTTCTCCTTGATGGCAAATAACACGCTTGCTCGTCTGTTTAGGCAACCAGGGCCTCCTGCTCCCGGTACACTTCGCGTATGGTCTCGAGGGTATCCAGCAGTTCGCCGGGATCCTGGCTGCTCACCAGGATCTTGCGGTACGTCTTTATATTGGGAAAGCCGCGAAAGTAATTGGTGTAGTGGCGGCGCATTTCCAGTACCCCCAGTTTTTCACCTTTCCACTGCAGGGAGTGGAGCAGGTGCTGGCGGGCGGCGTCCACGCGCTCGTCCACTGTGGGGGGAGGCAGCAGCTCGCCGGTGCGGAAGTAGTGTTTGATCTCGCGGAAGATCCAGGGATAGCCGATGCTGGCCCGGCCGATCATGATTCCGTCCACGCCGTAGCGATCGCGGTACTCGGCCGCCTTTTGCGGACTGTCGATGTCGCCGTTGCCGATTATGGGAATGCGGATGCGGGGATTTTCCTTCACCCGGGCAATGGGTTCCCAGTCGGCTTCGCCTTTGTACATCTGCTTGCGGGTGCGCCCGTGGATGGCCAGGGCTTTGATCCCGACATCCTGCAGGCGTTCGGCCACTTCCTCGATGAAGATGGAGCTATCGTCCCATCCCAGGCGCGTCTTTACCGTTACGGGCAGGTTCGTGGACCTCACCACTGCATCGGTGAGTTTCACCATGCGGTCGATATCGCGCAGGATGCCGGCACCGGCCATTTTGCAGACGACCTTTTTGACCGGGCAGCCGTAGTTGATGTCCAGCACCTCGGGCCGGGCTTCCTCAACGATCTCAGCCGCCCGCATCATGCTGTCCAGCTCGGCGCCGAAGATCTGCACCCCGATGGGGCGCTCTTCCTCGTAAATGTCCAGTTTCTGCACGCTCTTTTCCGCATCGCGAATGAGCCCTTCCACAGAGATGAACTCCGTGTACATCATATCGCAGCCCTGGGCTTTGCACAGGGCGCGAAAAGGGGGGTCGCTCACGTCTTCCATGGGCGCCAGAAAAAGAGGGCATTCACCCAATTCCATCGATCCGATCCGAAGCATGTATTTTCCGCGTTTTCTGGAATGCACAAAGGTACAAAAAAGCAAGGGCCTCTGCCGGGCGCTTCACCGGACCCTCTCCATAGCATTTCGGAAAAATAAATTTCCAAAAGCCGGGGGGCGGTCCGATAAAGTTTTATTTTTGGCACACCCTCGCATTGGGGTTAATACCTGGCGCGAAGAGGATTGGAGGACCCGATCCACCTTGCCGCCCGTGTCAACCCGGCCGTCTCCCTGCTCCATTCGAGCGATGAGCTCCCCCGGCGCAGGCGGCGCAATCCCAAAAACGCCTAAAAAGTACCGCAGCAATGCTCGCCAGTATCATCGCCTGTTTTGTCCTGGGCTACCTCAGTATTGTCTTCGAACACCCCCTTCGACTGGATAAGACCGTGCCGGCCCTGATCATGGCGGCCTTGTGCTGGGCGCTGCTCGCCGTGGGATTCAACAGCGGCATCGTATCGGTGATCGACACGCACGAGCACGTGTACAGCCTGGCCGCCCACGCCATGGATCACCACGCCGCCGAAGAGGGCTTTGTCAACACCCTCCTGCACCATCTGGGCAAGACGGCGGAGATCCTCGTCTTTCTCATCGGCGCCATGACCATCGTGGAGATCATCGACCTGCATCGCGGCTTTGAGGTGCTGAAGAGCTACGTAACCACGAAGAGCCGCCGCAAGCTGCTCTGGGTCGTAGGCGTATTGGGCTTTATTCTTTCGGCCATCATCGACAACCTCACGGCCACCATCGTACTGGTGACCCTGTTGCGCAAGCTGGTGCCCGACCGTACCGATCGCCTCTGGTTTGTGGCCCTGATCGTGATCGCCGCCAATGCCGGCGGCGCCTGGTCGCCCATAGGCGATGTGACCACCACCATGCTCTGGATCGGCAACCGGGTATCTACGCAGGGGCTCGTTCTCAACCTGGTGCTGCCCTCCCTGGTCTGCTTTGTGGTTCCCTTCGTGGCAGCCAGCTTCATGAAACCCTTCAACGGCGAACTCCAAATGAGTGCGGATCAGAAGGCCGCCGAACCCCTGCTCAGCAGCCGGACCATGCTGTACCTGGGCCTGGGCGGCATCGTATTCGTGCCCATCTTCAAAACGCTGACCCACCTGCCGCCCTACCTGGGCATGATGCTTTCTTTGGGAGTGGTCTGGCTGGTAAGCGAATACATCAAGATCAAACCCCGGATGACCGCCGAAGAGCGCCGGAGTTTTTCGGCCCACCATGCCCTGGCGCGCATCGAGTTGTCCAGCATCCTCTTTTTTCTCGGTATCCTCATGGCCGTGGCCGCCCTGGAAAGCCTCGTCTTCGGCACCAATGCCGAAGGCGAACTGGTGGGTACGCTGCGCTATGTCGCCGAGTGGCTGGACGAGGTGATCCCCAGCCAGGACATCGTGGTGATCGTGCTGGGCTTTGCCTCGGCCATCATCGACAACGTGCCACTGGTCGCCGCTTCCATGGGTATGTACAATGCCCCCATCGATGCCAAGCTCTGGCATTTCATCGCCTATGCGGCCGGGACCGGCGGAAGCATGCTCATCATCGGCTCGGCAGCCGGCGTGGCCGCCATGGGTATGGAGCGCATCGATTTCATCTGGTATTTGCGCAAGGTGAGCTGGCTGGCCCTCATCGGCTTTTTAGCCGGTGCGATATTTTATATCTTTATGGCGCCACTTTTACACGCATAATGC
>JAJDFU010000051.1 GCA_020528935.1 Saprospiraceae bacterium
CCAAACGCCCAGGCATGTCCACCCTTCTGTACGCCTTTCTGCTCCTGCGTGCGCCCACCCAGACGCCCATGCTGGCGGCGGCGGCCGAGCTCGTTGCCTACTATTCCTGTAATCTGTGCGATGGGCGTGACGAGACCGGCATGGGGTCCGACGGGCTCCTGCGTGGACAGGTGGGCTGTTGGTGCGGCATTGAGGGCGACGGTCTGCTCTTCGACGGCATGGACGATTGGGTGGAGTTCTCCGGCCGCGTCAATCGCTACTTCACAACTACTGATTTCACCGTGAGCTTTTACATCAAGCCGGAAGGGCGGGCCCCCTACCTGCAGGATCTGTTGTGCAAGCGCCCAAGCTGTACGGAGGTCAGTATGATGGACATCCTGCTGGATCCTTCCGGGAAAAAGGTGCGGGCCATGCTGTACGAAAGTCCTGTCAACCACTTCCGGGAGCTGGAAGGCCGCCTGCCTGCCTCTACCTGGATGCATATTGCCCTGGTGCGGGAAGGCCAGGAAGCCCGCCTCTACATCAATGGCGAGCGGCAATTCGAATCCTTCCGCTGCCGGGGCGTGGACCTCAGCAACGACATGCCCCTGCGCTTTTCCAACAATCCCTGTTCTGATACCCGCCCCTTCAAGGGGGTGCTGGACGAATTGCGGGTGTATAAGCGGGCGCTGAACGATGAGGAGATGCGCCTGTTGTACCGGCTGAATCCCATCGAAAACGCGGTGATGGACTGCGTGACCTGAATGTTGGAAATGGAACGGGAGGTAAAAACCAGTGGGCGACGGCCTCGCGATCCAGGGTGCTTATTTTTTTCGCAAAACCAAAAGACCATGTTGGGAGACCTTTTCGGAGATATGGAAGAGCAGCAGAAAGAGCTGCGCAAAAAGCTCGCCGGCATCCTGGTAGAGGCCGAAGTGGAAAACGGCGCCATCGCAGTGGAGGCCAATGCCAATCGCCAACTCACCCGGATCAGCATACAAGCCGAACTGCTGAATGCCGAAGAGGCGGAACGGCTGGAAGACCTGCTGCTGGTGGCGATCAACCGCGTCCTGGAAAAGGCCGAGGAAAAAGAGCAGGAGGAGGTACAGAAAGGCCTGAAAGATATGCTCCCGCCCGGACTGGAAGGTTTGTTGGGCTAAAATACGGCTCCTCATCTTATCGTTATATTCGCGCTTTGTCATCCCAAATCGCGAATTGTTCCATGAGCCGTCTATTTTCTTCCTTTGCGTTCTTCTTCGTACTCCTGACCGCTTTGCACGCCCAGACCAGCATCGGCCTGGTGGCCTACTACCCCTTTGACGGAAGCCTGACCGACGCTACCGGCACCACGGCCAATGCCGGCCAGGGAATCGGCTCCTTCGGTTACGCGTGCGGCATCGAGCAGGACGCCCTGATCTTTAACGGCGTCAATAATTTCGTGCGCATCAGCGGGCCCGTGACGGGCGAATTCGACACCGAAGATTTTTCCCTCTCCTTTTACATGAAGGCCACCGGCCTGGACGGCACCCAGTACCTGCTTTCCAAGCGCGATTCTTCCTGTACCAACGAACGGGTGTTCTACATTCGCTATGCGCCGGCCTCCCGCACCCTCAATGTGGTGCTCAGCGAGAACGCATCCAAGAACGTATCCTTCTCGCTCGTGCTGGACGAAGGCCGCTGCTGGTACCACATCACCCTGGTGCGGCGCGGCAACCGGGTGCGGCTCTACATAGACGGCGAGCTGGAGCAGGAACTGGGCACTATTTCCCGCATCGACCTGGACAATGCCGGCGATCTTCTGATCGGCAATGCGCTCTGCCGCGGGCCCAATGAAACCTTCTTTCGGGGGTTCATCGACGAATTTCGGGTGTACAACCTGGCGCTGGAAGACGACGAAGTGCGCGGCTTGTTCGCCGCTCCGGATCGCATCCAAAACCCCAATAGCCAGATCTTTCTGGGGGAAAGCGTAGATATCCTGCTGACGCCGACCTGCGGCACCGGTTTCAGTTGGACGCCGCCCGGCGATGTGTTTGGCCCCACCGATCCGGAACCCCGGATTACGCCTTCCGAGTCCGGGGTTCAGGTGTTTCGCCTCGCCATAGAGGACGGATCGTCTGCTTGTATTGCCACGGATACCATCCGCCTCACCGTGATCGATCCCGACGATCTGGACTGCAATGCCCTCTTCTTTCCCACGGCGTTTACCCCCAACGGCTCCGGTCCGCAACGCAACGAGACCTTCGGCATCAGCAATCCCTTTGCCGTGGAGGAACTGATCCGCTTTGAGATCTTCGATCGATGGGGCGGCAAGGTCTTTTCCACCAACGACCCCTTTGAGCGCTGGGACGGTACCTTTCAGGGCGAACCCATGAACACCAATGTGGCGGTGTACAAGGTAGAATACGTTTGCGAGGGCGAGACCCAGTCTCAGATCGGCACTGTGGCGATCATCCGCTAGCGCAGCAGGAGCACGTCGCCCCGGTACAACAAGGTGCGTCCGTCCTCGAAGGTCACCTCTATGATATATACGTATACGCCTGCCGGCATGGGTTCTCCGTTGAACCTGCCGTCCCAGAAGGGGTGGCCGTTACAGTCGGGTAGCAGGTTGAGCTCTTCCTTTACGAAGTTGCCCCAGCGATCAAACAGGCGGGCGTAGCCGATGGACTGCACCCCCTGGCAGGTAAAGATGCGGAACTCGTCATTGGCGCCGTCGCCGTTGGGCGAAAAGACGTTGGGGATGAAGATATTGCGGATGTTGTCCAGCTCGATGAAAACCCGGCCGCTCCCCCGGCATCCATTTACGTCAGTAACGGTGAGGGTGTACTCGATGTCGTCATTCCCCGTTCCTGACGTAAATGGCTGACTCTTATACACTTCTCCGAGCCCCCGAGACCGTA
>JAJDFU010000281.1 GCA_020528935.1 Saprospiraceae bacterium
TAGTTTGCTTTCTTGGTCGTAAGTCTCTTGTGGACGGTTGGCATGACCGTTCTGTTATATTCTGGTTGGGCGCGCAGGTTTGCCAGGTGTCCGTCGGCCTTGCGGTAGAACGGGATGATCACCAGGTTCCAGGTATCCACCACCGGCTGATGATCGGCATTCACGAGCGTTTTGCCGTCGACGGCTTTGCGCTCAGCTTCGCTGCGCAGGTCGATGTGGATCTCCGAGCAGGGGCCGCAGGGGCCCGTATCGCCCATCTCCCAGAAGTTGTCCGTTTTGCCGAATCGCAGAATGCGGTCTTCCGGCAGGTGCGTGCGCCAAAGTTCGGCAGCTTCCTCGTCGGCCTCCAGCTGTTCGGCCGGCTCGCCTTCGAAGACGGTGGCGTACAGGCGGTCAGCCGGCAGGCCGTACACGTCCACCAGCAGTTCCCAGGCCCAGTGGATGGCCTCTTTTTTGAAATAATCCCCGAAAGACCAGTTGCCGAGCATTTCGAACATCGTGTGGTGATAGCTGTCGCGCCCCACCTCCTCCAGGTCGTTGTGTTTGCCCGACACGCGCAGGCACTTCTGCGTATCGGCGATGCGCGGCGCTTCCGGCTCCCGATTGCCCAGGAAATAGTCCTTGAACTGGTTCATACCCGCGTTGGTAAACATGAGGGAGGGATCCTGCTTGTTCACGATAGGGGCCGAGGGTACGATCTTGTGGTCCTTAGAGCGGAAAAAATCCAGGAACTGCTGTCGAATTTCCCGTGCCGTCATAGATGCACTTTCCATTTTTTTTCGTTAGCCGGAAGCAAAACGGGTGTTAAACTATTCTTAAAGAGCAGTGTTAATCCCCATGCAAAAGTAGGGCAAATTGCCTGAAAGCTTGATATTTGCTTCACCCCCTTAAAATGAGCCAAAACGCACGCAAATCAGTTAAAAAAACCAAATTCATAACCAATTCGGTTCAATTTTAACATCTTTTTTTCCACAATATTTGGGGAAAGTGCATGCGTCTTGTACTTTTAAAACGCTCAAACAGCAATAGAAACACTATTAGGAGGGGAGGGAGCTTCTAAATTTTCAGCTTTGGTATGTACCCCGAAAAACCGAAACTGATCATTTAGAGAGAGGTACAACAAGTAAACACTCATGAGGAGAGAAAAATTCATCTACAACACCCACACCCTTAGGTACGAAAAAGTCAAGGAATCGCTGGGAACCCGCATACTGCGTGTTTTCGGTTTCATTTCCGCCGCTCTGGTTTCGGCCTTCATCATTTCACTGCTTACCCATCGCTTTTTTCCATCGCCCAGTGAGCTGGCTCTTCAGCAAGAGAATGAGCAGCTTCAGCAAGAACTCAAGCGGAGCGCTCAGAGCCTGGACAAGTTTGGCAAGGCCCTGGCCTACCTGCAGGAAAAGGACGCCTATGCCTACCGCATGATTTTCGGCATGGAGCCCATAGACAAGGACATTTGGGAAGGCGGCATTGGCGGCCATGAAGACCACGGAGAGCTTCAGCAATATCGAAGTGGCGGCCTGATGGCATCGGTGCGCCAGAAGGTGCGCAAACTCACCCATCAGTATGCCCTGCAAACGGAGTCTTTGGATGAGGTGATGGAGCAGGCCCGGAAAAAGGAGGACATGCTGGCGTCCATTCCTTCCATCAAACCCGTGCGATCGGACAAGCTGGCCCGCAAGGTCCGGCTTTTATCCGGTTTCGGCTATCGGGTACACCCCATCTACAAGCGCATGAAATTTCACGCCGGTATTGACTTTACGGCTCCCAAAGGCACGCCGATTTACGCTACGGGTGCCGGCAGGGTGGTAGAGGTTGAGCGCAAGAGTACGGGCTACGGGCTGCACGTCACCATCGACCACGGCTACGGCTACCGCACCCTGTACGCGCACATGAGTCACATCGACGTGAAGGTGGGCGAGCAGGTAACTCGCGGACAGCAGATCGGCCTGGTGGGCAACTCGGGTACCTCTACGGCGCCCCACTGCCACTACGAGGTGCATCTCCACGGCGAAAAAGTAAACCCCATCCAGTATGTGCTGGACGGTCTCTCTCCGGAAGAATACCAGAAACTGGTAGAGGCCTCCCACGCCGTCAACCAATCTTTTGACTAGAACACCCCAGGTGTTATGAGATACCTTTTTGCGAAAGACTCCCGTTTCGGGAGTCTTTTTTTCTTGAGCTTTTTTGCCTTGAGCCTGCTTTCCGGGCAAAGCCCGGAAGAGGCGGGCTGGTCGCCCTGGCGCAGTACCCAGGGGGCCTGGGATCCCTTTTCTCCCGAGGCGGCGGACAGCAGCTGGACGATCGTCGGAGTGGGGGATATCATGCTGGGCACCAATTACCCCAGCGCGGCTTACCTGCCGCCCAACGACGGCCGGGACCTCCTGGCGGAGGTGACGCCCCTGCTCGCTGCCGCCGACATCACCTTTGGCAATTTGGAGGGCACCATACTGGATGAAGGCGGTACGCCCAAGCGGTGCAACAATCCGGCAGCCTGCTACGTCTTCCGATCGCCGGAGCGCTACGGCAAATACCTCGCGCAGGCCGGTTTCGACCTGATGAGCCTGGCCAATAACCACAGCGGCGACTTCGGTGCCGAGGGCCGCCGCCGCACCAAGGCCGTACTTCGCGAAAACGGCATTGCCTTTGCAGGCCTTGCCGGAACCGACGAATACACTATAGTGGAGCGAAACGGTCTCCGGGTGGGCATGTGCGCCTTCTCCCCCAATACCGGCACCTGCAGTATTCACGACCTGGCGGGTGCCAGGCGCTTGGTACAGGAGCTGGAGAATAGTTGCGACCTGGTGATCGTCTCTTTCCACGGTGGAGCGGAGGGCGCCAAACACCAGCATGTACCTCGAAAGACCGAGAC
>JAJDFU010000451.1 GCA_020528935.1 Saprospiraceae bacterium
AAGCCCAAAGCACCTGCCCCCTTCCCCGGTTTCATCCCCCGGGAACACCAACTGGCCAAGACCGGCAGCCCGGGGGGCCACGGCCTGGCCAGCCTGTGGCTGGATCGGGCCGACGAAAAAGACGAGCAATTCGAATTGCTGCAAGGCCTGAAGGTGGTCGACAATCGAAGCGGGGCCGATCAGCCGCGGCTGGTGCTGGCCCGCACCGCGGCGACCAACCCGCTGGCCAACTTCCGCGAGGGCGACCTGGTGGTACTCTACCCGCAGGGCGCGCACCCACTGGCTCATCAGCTGTTTAAGGGGCACATTGCGGCCATCGACGCCGGTCAGGTGACGGTCGCCCTGCGGGCCCGGCAATTCCGAAGCCGCCACTTCGACGAGCAGCCCTACTGGAATCTGGAGCACGATCAGTACGAAGGTAACTTCACAGCCCAGTACCGAAACCTCATCCAGTTCTGCGGTCAGGATCCCGGGCTGCGCCGGTTATTGCTGGGGCGGCGGCCGCCCGCTCGTCCTGTGCCGGACAATAGCCAGGCGGACTGGCCCGAGCTCACTGCCCAACAACGGGAGCTGCTTCAGGCTATCCTCGCCTCCCCGGACTATTATCTGCTGTGGGGCCCGCCCGGCACAGGCAAGACCAGCATCGTGCTGCGCCGGCTGGTGGGTCATCTGCTGGCACATTCCTCCGAGCGGCTTCTCCTGCTGGCCTACACCAACCGCGCGGTGGACGAGATGTGCGCCGCCCTGGAAAGCCTGGGCGAGCCCTGGGGCAAGCGCTACTTGCGCATCGGCTCGGTGCACAGCACGGCGCCCGCCTATCGCGATCGCTTGCTCGATACCCAGCTGAAGGACATCCAAACCCGCAGGGCGCTGGTGGAGCTCATCCAGGGGCAGCGGATCATCTTCTCCACGGTGGCCTCGCTGGCCAATAAGCCGGAACTCTTCCAGTTGGTGCAGTTTGACCGACTGATCGTGGACGAGGCCTCGCAGATCCTGGAGCCGGCCCTTATCGGTCTGCTGGCCCAGGTGCACCGCTTCGTGCTCATCGGCGATCACAAGCAGCTGCCCGCCGTAGTGGTGCAGCCCCCGGCCCAGTCTCAGCTCCGGGACGAGGAGCTGCGCGGCCTGGGCTTCACCGATGCCCGCCCTTCACTTTTCGAGCGGCTGTATCGCCAATGCCGGCAGCACGGGTGGCATTGGGCCTTCGGCCAGCTCAGCCACCAGGGGCGCATGCACCGGGAGATCATGGCTTTCCCCAATCGCCATTTCTACGATCAAAGCCTGTGCATCCTGCCCGACGAGATGCCCTTCCAGGCCCGGCAGGTGATGCCCCTGCAGGGGCAAAGCGAGCACGAACTGGGCCGGTTGCTGCTTCAGCGCCGCGTCCTCTTCCTGGATACGCCTTCCGACGGCAACCTCCATCAAAAGACCGATGCCCACGAAGCCCTTCTGCTGGCCCGCATCGCCGCTTTCTTTGCCCAGCACTGCCCCGATAAGAGCCTGGGCGTGATCACGCCCTACCGGGCGCAGATCGCCCAGCTCCGACAGGCCTTCCTGGAACACGCGCTCGACCCCGATGCCTATACCATCGATACGGTGGAGCGCTACCAGGGTGGCGCCCGCGACATCATCCTCATCTCGCTTTGTACCAACTCGCTCAGCCAGCTCGCGTCCCTGGTGTCGCTCAGTGAGGAAGGCGTGGACCGCAAGCTCAACGTGGCCCTCACCCGCGCCCGGGATCATCTGGTGGTGGTGGGCAATCCGGAGCTGTTGCGCACCAATCCGGTGTATGCGGCTTTCTTGGAGGAGTACGGTATGCCAGGATGGAGTTGACAGGAGCGCTATCAACTGCCTGCCGGATCTAGGGAATGGCCAGCACCTTATGCGTCTGCACGCTCAGGCGCCATTGGGGGTTCTCCAGACAGTATTCCAGGGCAAGTTGGGTATTGTGCTCGATATACGGGCCGTCCATCGGCTGGAGGAAGAAGTGCCGGAAGTCGAGCCCCTCGAACTGTTCGGGCATAGCCCCGGGCTGAGGGAAGACGAGCTTGAGTTCATGGCCGCGGGTTTGTACCAGCGGGGCGCCGGCCTTGGGGCTCACGCAGATCCAGTCCAGGCCCTTGGGGGCTTCGATGGTCCCGTTGGTCTCTACAGCCACTTCAAAGCCGCGCCCGTGCAGAGCGTCGACAAGGGCCTCGTCCAGCTGTAGCAGGGGCTCGCCGCCGGTGCACACCACATAGGGCCTGCCCCGGCCGAGATCCGGCCAGAGGTCGGCCACCTGCCCGGCCAGGGCTTCGGGGGTGGGGTAGCGGCCGCCGTTTTCGCCGTCCATACCCCAGAAGTCCGTATCGCAGAACTGGCAGATGGCCTTGTGGCGGTCCTCCTCCCGGCCGCTCCACAGGTTGCAGCCGCTGAAGCGAAGGAATACCGCTGGCCGGCCCGTTTGAGCGCCCTCCCCCTGCAGGGTGTAATAGATCTCCTTGACTTTGTAGCTACCCAAGATGGTTGAATATTAGACGGTTAGATGTTAGACAATTAGACCTGGCTGAGCGGTTTTCTTCGGTCTTCAGCGTTTTTCCCTGAAAATGATGAATACGCGTTTTAAGAATCCATCAGCTTGTGACATGTTATACGGTTTTCAGGATAAAATGACCTTTTTACCAAGACCTATTTTATCCTGAAACCGTATTATCCGTTAAACGGTATTGGAAGGGACAGAAACGGCGCTCACCCGATCCACGACCTGCTGCCAGACCCACCCCATCTAACTATCTAACGTCTAACTATCTAACGTCTATTTCCACGATCAGACGTCCGACAGCCGGATGTGGATTCATGCACTTGTAAAGGTACTACACTTCAGGGGGGCAA
>JAJDFU010000086.1 GCA_020528935.1 Saprospiraceae bacterium
AGAGCCGGATGACCGTGATGAAAGAGCGCGAAGGGGAGAACGGCGCTCGGGTGTCGTACGTAACGTCAAGGCCGGGGAGGAGGACGTGGCCCAGGGCAAGCTGTGGGGGCGGAAGGGCCGCGACGGCGGCTAACCCTGGGTTCCCGGCGGGCGGTCCAGCGGGTAAATCACCCAGTACGTGCTGGAAAGCCTGGGCCACCTCAGCCAGCTGGGCGTGATCAATCCGGAAGGCGATCCCGAACAGTACCGCCTGCTGGATCAGGCGATCGCCTTCACCGATCAGGCGCTGCTGAAGAGCTATCGGGAACTGGAAAAACGGGTGAGCGAAGAAAAGACCGGCTGGGACGACGACCACCTCAAGCCCATTCACGTCCACTGGATGTACACGCGCAGCTTTTTCCCCAATATGCCCATGGCCGATGCCGTGCAGCAGGCGCGCGATTACTACGTGGGGCAGGCACAAACGTACTGGACCGACCGCAATGCCTACCAGCAGGGGCTCATCGGGCTGGCCCTGCACCGCTGGAAAAAAGCGGAGACCACCGGCCGTATCCTGGCCTCGCTCCGGGAACGCGCCATCGTAAAGCCGGACCTGGGGCGATACTGGAAGCCGGATCGCGGCTGGTTCTGGTTTCAGCACAACATCGAGGAGCAGGCCCTGCTCATCGAACTCTTTGCCGAGACCGGGCAGGAGCGCGACTGGCTGGACGACATGCGCACCTGGCTGCTGAAGAATAAGCAGACCAACCGCTGGCATACTACCAAGGCTACGGCCGCAGCCGTCTATGCCCTGCTGGTGACCGGTGAGGAGGAAGGACCCGAAAGCTGGCTGGCTCAGACCGAACTGGCCGAGGTGCGCTTCCCCGATCTGCCCAGCTCGGCTTACGAGCCGCGCCTGGAAACGGCCATGCGCTCGGCCGAAGCGGGCACCGGCTACTATCAGGTGGCCTGGGAGCCCGGCGAGATCGAGCCCGGCCTGGCTCGCGTGCGCGTGCGCAACAAAAACGATGTGCCGGCCTGGGGCGGTCTGTACTGGCAGTATCTGGAAGATATGGACAAGGTGGACCTCTTTGAAGACACCCCGCTCAAGCTGGAAAAGCGCCTGTTCAAAGAAGTGACCGGCGATCGCGGGCCCGAGCTGAAGGCCCTGGATGAAGGCGCCGTCCTGCAGCCCGGCGACAAGCTGATCGTGCGCATCGAGCTGCGCGTGGATCGCGATATGAGCTACGTGCACATGAAAGACCACCGCGCCAGCGGCCTGGAGCCGGTCAACGTACTGAGCCAGTACAAATGGCAGGGCGCCCTGGGGTATTACGAAAGCACCAAGGATGCCGCCACCCACTTTTTCTTCGAGCGGCTGCCGCGGGGCACCTACGTCTTCGAATATCCCCTGCGGGCCGTGCTGGAGGGCGACTTTTCGAACGGGCTCACGACCATACAGTGCATGTACGCGCCCGAGTTTACCAGCCACTCGGAAGGCATGCGCCTGCGCATTGACTGAAGCGGCGTTTATCGCTCCATGCAACCCAATGGTCGATTAGATGTGTTCTCTTGATCAGAGGAATGCATTTTCACGGCAGAATTGAAAACTATGGATCCGAAGAAAGTATTTGACCAGGCAGGCAAACAACTCAAAGACGCTTTTATGAGCGATAAAACGGATAAGGACAAGCACGCCAGCACCGTGGTGCGCAACCACGTGATCTGGTCCATGGGGGCCGGGATGATCCCCGTGCTGGTCGCCGATGTATTTGCAGTGAGCGCCATCCAGCTCGACATGATCCGTCAGCTGTGCAAGGTGTACGAGGTGGATTTCTCCGAAACCCGGGGCAAGGCTATCGTCACCTCGCTCACCAGTTCTACCCTGGCCCGCATTGGGGCGGGCAGCGTAGTAAAACTCATACCGGGCGTGGGTTCCATATTAGGCGGGGTGACCGTCTCGGTCTTTGCCGGCGCCAGCACCTACGCCCTGGGCGAGGTCTTCAAAAAGCATTTTGCATCCGGCGGCACCATCCTGGATTTCGATCCGGCCCGGCTGAAAAAGATCTACGACGAAAAATTCGAGAAGGGCAAAAAGATCGTCAAGGAGTGGAAGAAGGAGCAGGAGGAAGTGGAAAAAACCATGAAGCAAGAAGCGCCCGAAGAAAAGCCCCAAGCGGCTGCATTCGATGTGGAAGCCCGCGCCAAGGAGATCGAGAAGGACATCGTTCAGCGCCTCAAGGAACTGGCCGACCTGAAAAAGGAAGGCATCATCTCCGAGGAGGAATTCGAGCAGATGAAGCAAAAGATCATCGGCGAGATGTAGGCAGCCGGGCAGGCTTACGGCAAGAAGGGGAGAGGGTCGGCACGCATTCAGCTCTGGCGGTGCTGACCCATGCGAAGCCGAGTATCCGGGCCTTTGCTCCAGCCACCTCTTCCTCCTGAATGCATGGCAGGCATGCACCCTACGAATATTCCATCTTTCCGGTATTCCACTATTCCGTTTCCTTTCTCGGTTTGCCCACCTGCCAGCGGGCCAGGGGCGCCATATCCTGGCCGGCAAATTCGCCTTTCCGGTATTTGTAGTAGCCCGTGATGGCGACCATGGCGGCATTGTCGGTGCAGTATTCCAGTTTGGGTATGTAGGTACTCCAGCCCTTGTCGTTTCCCGTGCGCTCGATCGCCGCCCGCAGGCCGCTGTTGGCCGATACGCCCCCCGATATGGCGATCTCGCGGATGCCGGTCTCTTCCGAGGCCTGGATCCGTTTGTGCAGTAAAATAGATCCCATGCGGGCCGGTACGCTGGCGCAGCTGTCGGCCCGGGTCTTTTCCATACCGTCGGGCTCTGTGTTCCTCTCCAGTTTCCAGCAGACCAGGTAGGC
>JAJDFU010000580.1 GCA_020528935.1 Saprospiraceae bacterium
CCCCAACCCCGAGGGTTTTACCTCAGGCGGGGATACGGCCCTGCTGGTGATCGCCACTGAGCCGGAATCGGGCTGTACGTCCGCGGTGGGTGAAGTAGAGCTGGTAGCCATACCCGACCTCAATACGCCGGGCTCGGTCTTTTTCACTCTGGATCCGGATTCGGGATGCCCGCCACTGGCTACCCAGCTTACGCTCAACGCGCCTCTGCTGGGCGAATTTGAGGTCGTATTCAGCGTGGGCAACCCGGCCACAGGCTACGCGACCCTAACCGATACCCTGAGCGTAGGTCAGCCCCTGGACACCACCTTGCTGGACCGTACGGCCTTTGTGCTGCTCAGCGCCGATGGGCCGGCGGGCTGCTCGGCCGATTACTCCGCCGATCCCGATACGGCCTTTGCCGATATCATTCCCGGGCCGGTGCTGAGCCTGGGCACCCTGGATACCCTTTGCGGAGCCGGCACGGTAGATCTCACGGACAATGTGCAGCTCAGCGGCGACCCCAACGCCACCGTAACCTTCCACACGGCCCTGCCGCCGGATGCGACCAACGAGATCCCGGGCAATGCCGTGGCCGTGAATTCGGATACCGTCTTCTATGCCCTGGCCACCAATGCCACCATCTGTGCCGATACGCTGCCCATACCGGTCGAGGTCGACAATCCGGACCTCGGGTTGCAGGCGGAGGCCATTACCGATTACAACGGTTTTGAAGTGAGCTGCCCCGGCAATGCAGACGGAGCGGCTCAGGCCAATGTGGCAGGCAGCGGCCTGGGCTTCACTTTTCAGTGGAGCAATGGGGCGTCGGGCAGTGTGATCACCGACCTGCCGGCCGGCACCTACAGCGTGACGGCGACCTCCCCGGGGGGCTGTGAGCAGATCGACACGCTCGTCCTGTCGGCACCGGATTCACTTCGAGTCGCGCTGGCGCCCGTCGTGGCACCCTGCCCGGGCGATTCCACGGCTTCCGTCGTGGTGGAGTCCATCACCGGCGGCGCACCGCCCTACGAGTATTCCCTGGAAGAGGTGGCCTTTCTGCCGGTGGGCGACCTCCCCCTCAATATTCCTGCGCTCGACCCCGGCACGCAACCCCTCTTTTTTCTGGATGCCAACGGCTGCAGCCTGCAGACATCGGTCAATATCCCGTCGCCGGGCAGCCAACTCCTGGAACTGGGTAGCGATGTGACCATCCGGCAGGGCGACAGCATACAGCTTATGCCCATCCTGGATTTTGAGCCGGTGGGCATTCGCTGGTTCCCGGCCGCAGGCCTGTCGGATACGGCCGTACTGGAGCCTTTTGCCAGCCCGCTGGAGACCACGACCTACACCCTGGAGGCCATTACGCCCAACAATTGCCTGCTCAGCGATCGCATCACGGTGAACGTACAGCCTCTGCGTCCGGTGTACATGCCCCATGCCTTCAGCCCCAACGCCGACGGCCGCCACGACTTTCTCTTACCCCCGGCCGATCCCCCTGTGGAGGTCGAGGCATTTCAGGTATTCGCCCGATGGGGCACGCGCATGTTCCCAGCGACCGATATTCCGGTCCATGCCCGCCAGGCCGGCTCGGACGGCAGAGCGCGCTGCCAGGCACCCCACTACGGGGGGTACCCCTATAACCCGCGTGTGCGCTTCACCGATGGGCAGACCGAAGTGGTGGAAGGAGACGTCATGCTACTGCGTTAGCCGGAGCCGGGGCGAGCAGCCATTCCACCACCGTCTGATTGAAGCGCTCGTATTGTTCGATGTTGCAGATGTGACCGCACTGATCGAATACGACCAGGTGGGCGTTCTGGTGGCGCGCTGCGAAGCGCTTGGCTGCGCGGAAAAAAACGTGATCTTCCGCCCCCATCACAACGAGGCTCATCTTGCGCAGTTCCCGGTTGAAAAAGCGGTGCAACAGGCGAAAAAAGTCCTTGTACAAGCCTACCCACTTGAGGTATTCCGAAGGCGACAGGCGCCGCGACTGCAGGCGAAACAACCGCCGGGAAAAGGCGTGGTTGTCCCGCGGCAGCACGATCCAGGAAAACAGGTCGTACATCACCCGGTAGGGAAGGAGATAGTTCAGCAGCTTGGCGGTGTGCACAAACAGGCGGATCTTCCAGGTCGCCTTGAATACTGCGCCGGCCATTACCATCTTGTCGATCAGCTCGGGGCGCTTCTCATCCAGCTTTTGCAAGATCACACTGCCCAGTGACATGGATAGAAAGTGGGCCCGGGCAATGCCGAGGTGGTCGAGCAGGGACAGCACATCTTCGGTCACGATGTCGAAATCGTAATTGTCGTATTCCGGGCTGAGGTCTTTCGAAAGCCCGTGATCCCGGAGATCGAGCAGCAGGAGGTTGAAGTACGGACGGAACGCCTCTACCTGATACTTCCAGGTGACCATGCTGCCTCCTGCGCCGTGGATGAAGACGACCCATTCGGCATCGGGGTGGAGGGGGTGAACGACGTGATGAAGATGTGTTTTCATTCTGCAGGCAAATTAGAGCAAAGGGGCATAACAAGCAAGGACAAGTTCTGTTGGCACGCGAATGCAAGGGGCGGCAATCCGGCTGGATCTACTTACGCATGAGCAGATCCCCTATACAACAGCGCAAAGCGGAGGCCGTGTTGAGCGTTCACACACCGAATATCGCTACCAAAAAGGTTTGGGCGCGCCCAACCCCCCTTCACGCGTCCATCTACCCGACTCGAAGTGGTTGGGAGGCCCCAATCACTTCCTTATCGGTATAAATAGCCGCAGTGCGAAGGCCGGCCCTTTCGCATTAGCCCGAATTATTCACGGATTACCGTGAATAATGGCGATAAGTGGCTGAAAACAAGCGCTTGTTTTCAGTCACTTATCGTCAGGGTCTTT
>JAJDFU010000212.1 GCA_020528935.1 Saprospiraceae bacterium
TGTTATTATCCGTACCCAAATTTGGGCCCACAAAATTTTGCAATTGTCAGGGTTACCCTGACGATCCTGCGGATGTCAGCACTAAAGACCCTGACGATAAGTGACTGAAAACAAGCTTGTTTTCAGCCACTTATCGTCATTATTCACGGTAATCCGTGAATAATTCGGGTTAATACTACCGTACTGTTTTGAATTGTCAAGGTTTGAAGCCGGCGGCCGAAAGGGTGCCGGCTTTTTTGGCGTATGCCAGGGCTCAAACCGGCAATACCGCGTTATTCTGCTGTGCCTGGAAGCGGTAGTAAACGAAAGCCCCTCTTTTCGGCTGCATTGATCATTGGTCCGCTCCCGGCATCAGATCAGGCTGCTCTCCATGTATCCGCCATCGGCTTCAAACTCCCGGAAGAGTTTCCAGGCCTTGCGCGCCAGCACATCGGTGAGTTCCTCTACGAAATAGCTGCCGGCCAGGGGATCGGCTACCTGGTCGAGATGGGCTTCCAGCTTGAGGATGTGCTGTACGTTTCGGGCAATGCGGCGCGTGAAGCCTGTGCTGGCCTCCTTGAGGTTGGCGTTGGCCGGCAGGACGAAAATCAGATCTGCACCACCCAGTACAGCAGACATCACCTGGGTGGACGCCTGGATCATATTGGCATACATGTCGCTTTCACTCTGGCTTTCCATCGCCAGATGCACAGCCATGGACGGCATGGGCAGGCCGTTCGCTCCGTGCCCCTGCATGAGGCTCGGCCACAACAAACGCAGGGCGCGAAGTTTGGCAATTTCCACAAAGTAGCTGGTGCCGACGGCCAGAGACAAGTGCATGCGATCTACGACCTGCCCGGGGGTGAGCCCCCGCTCCGTGAGCTGTACCAGGTATTCATTGGCCTTGGCCAGCGTGAGCGCCAACTCCTGCTCCACCGCCTGAATGGCGCCGTGGAAGATGCGGGCATTGACCTGCACACAGCGGTAGCCGGGCAATTCTTTGCGGCATTGCTGGACGATATCCTTCAGGGCATCGAAGTCGGGCTCGGACTCATCCAGCAGGGGGTCCACGTCAATGGTACCCTTGATGCGCTGGGGATCGTGTCCGTGGCGCTTCAGCCAGCCGTGCCACTGGCTCAGAAGTGCCTGGGGCTGCTTGCGGGAGTACAGTTCTTCCAGGTGCACCGATACGGCATCGGGCAGCAGGCCGTCCAGCATCTGATCCCATTCGGCATCGGAAAAGGTGCGCTTGAAGCGCAGCACCGGGGCTTCCACCCCCCCTTGCAGGCCCTCCAGCAGGCGGTTGCGGGCGTCGGGCAGCTCGTCGAGGGAGACGTACTCGCCCACCTGCCAGCCAGGCTGGCTGCGCAGGGGCGGCCGCGGTTCCGGCCGATCCTCCGGATGGTAGGCCGGCTCCAGGATGATGTCCTTACTGAGGTGCCAGCGCATATCGTGCAGCGGCTTTCCACGCAGATCTTTTTCCATGCGCGCAAACCATTCGGCCTTGCTCACCGCCGGGAAATCCGAAAACAAGGGCGTTTCAGATGCCATGGGTTTCAGCTTTTGCTTTCGTAAATGTAACGCAAAATACGGTAGGATAAAGGCGTTGCGCCCTCGCGCCTGAATCGAAAATCCACGATCCCCTATCTTTGCCCCTATGACGGATACCACCCCCATCTATCTCGACTACAATGCCACCACACCGGCAGACCCGCGGGTGGTGGAGGCCATGCTGCCGTATTTCTGCGAGCGGCCGGGCAATGCCGCCAGCCGCCATCACGCCTTCGGCTGGCAGGCCGAGGCTGCCGTGCAACGCGGCCGCGAAGAGGTCGCCGCCCTGCTGGATGCCGACCCGCGGGAAATCGTCTTCACCTCCGGCGCCACCGAAGCCTGCAACCTCGCCCTGAAGGGCATCTGGGAGGCCTACCATCAAAAAGGCCGCCATCTGGTCACTACCCGCACGGAACACCGCGCCGTGCTGGATGCCTGCCGCCACATCGAGCGGCTGGGCGGCGAAGTGACCTACCTGGAGGTAGACTCCGAGGGGCTGCTGGATCTGGCCGAACTGGAAGCTGCTATCCGACCGGATACGGTGCTGGTGAGCGTGCTCTGGGCCAACAACGAAACGGGCGCGATACAACCCATGGCTGAGATCGGCGCGCTTTGCGCGCGCAAGGGCGCCCTCCTCTTCAGCGATGCCACCCAGGCCGTGGGCAAGATTCCCGTTTCACCCCGCGCTTCCGGCATACAGCTGCTGGCCTGCAGTGCCCACAAGCTCTACGGCCCCAAGGGGATAGGCGCCCTGTACGTCAGTCGCAGCCGCCCGAGGGTGCAGCTCACCGCCCAGCAGGACGGTGGCGGGCACGAGGGGGGCCGTCGATCGGGCACCCTGAACGTGCCGGGCATCGCCGGCTTCGGGCGGGCCGCCCAACTGGCCGGAGAATCCCTGGCCGGCGAGGCCGAACGCCTGGGCGAGCTGCGCGATCAACTGGAACACCGCCTGCTAAACCGGCTGGAAGCAGTAGCAGTGAACGGAAGCCGGACCCACCGTCTGCCGCAGGTGAGCAATCTGCTGTTCCGCTACCTCGACGGGGAGGCCCTGCTGTTGCGCCTCGGCCCTCGCCTGGCCGTCTCCGCCGGCTCGGCCTGCACCGCAGCGACCGTGCAACCCTCCCACGTTCTGCAAGCCATGGGGCGCACGGCCGATGAAGCCTCTGCCTCCCTCCGCCTCACCCTCGGCCGATACACTACCCAAGCTGACATCCGTCGGGCTGCAGAGGTGGTGACCGAAGACGTGCACCTTCATCGCCGCCCAAGTCCCCACTGGGACAGACATCACTCGGCTGCCTCAGGAACCACAAACAACCACAAGTAT
>JAJDFU010000487.1 GCA_020528935.1 Saprospiraceae bacterium
TTTCTGGGCGTCTTTTTGGGTATTGGAACCGATAAAGAAATCGCTCTTTCCGCTGCTGCCATGGGACCCCATCACAATGAGATCCATCCCGGGCTCGTCGGCATGCGCTCGAATCCGGGCCACCAGCGGGCCGATGGTGCAGGAGGTCGTCAGGGAGGTATCCGGATAGCGCTCGCGCAAGTGCTGGAGCTGCTGAAAGGCGCGGTTTTCCCACTCTACCTGCAGGGCCCAGTTTTCCTGCCCCCCGCCTTCGGCCAGTTGCCAATCTTCCGGCATATCCAGAACGTGCATCAGATGCACATGGCCCTTAAACCGCTCGGCCAGGGCTACGGCTACCTCCAGGGCAAAACCGGCACAATCGGAAAAATCTGTAGGTACCAGGAAGTTCTTCATGGAGTTAAAATAGCGAGCAAACCTCCGCTTGCCACATGACAAAAATCAGCAGGTTAATCCTGCTCGTATTTCTGCTTGTAGGCCTGCTCCGAAGAACCGCCTTTGCGGTTTTGCTCCTGCAGGGTCCAGTCGTCGGTAGAAGTGGTTTGCATCCAAAGGTTTCCGGATTTGCGAAAGACCTGCACGTTGAGGCCGAAGCGCTCGTACACCTGTTGTTCGAAATCCCTGACGGTCATATCTTCCGTGACGTTGAATTCGCCCGGTTGATTCACTGTGCGCACCGCCCCGATGGTCTGCTCCGGATCCAGCCGGGTAACGCCTGGCGAGCCTTCGCCCGCTTCGTGGCGGCCCTGGTAAAACTCGATCTTGAGGTTCTGGAATTTTCGCTTGAACTCCTTTTGTACGGCAGCAAGCGTCTTGTTATCATCTATGGTCATGGTCGTACAGATTGAATTGGTGAAGAAGAAAACGTACCCAACCGCATGCCCCTTTCGCCCATGATCCGGCCAAAGTGGTTTTGCTGCCTGAGCGACCAGGCGTCGGTAGCCCAGGTGGGCATCCACCGACCGTAGGATCTGCGAAATACCTGAGCCGGCAGCCTGTACACTTCGGTGAGCATTTGCTCCAGTTCGCCGGTTCGCATATGCGGCGGTATCTGCAGCCTGCCCTCCGGGCCGTGCGGCCGGAGATCGCTCAGGCGCAGGTGGCCGGGAAGCTCGTTCCGGCGAAAACTGCCTGCGCGAACCTCTTCCCGGCGGGCGTAAAAGGCCAGCCGCAAATACGGATAGGCCGAGCGGAATTGGGCTTGCAGGCGTTTCAGTTGCTGATCGCGGTGAATGTACAATTCCATACGCGTACTTTTTCAGGCAGATTGGCTTTTGGCAATGAGCGTGGGGAACCGCCTGTTGAGGCTCAGTAATTTTTCCGTTACGCTGCCCATCAGGAGCAGTTCCACACTGGAATGTCCCTTGGCGCCCATCACGATAAAGTCGGCCCGCTCCCGCTGGGCATAGGAGAGAATTTGCTCGGCTATACTCGACTCCTCCTGCTGTACCGTCACGGCTTCCACCAGGTCGCGCTGGTCCTTGAAATAGGTGTGCATGAAGGCTTCAAAAGCCTCTTCCCGGTCTTTTTGCAGCACGTGCTCCAGTTCTTCGGCCGATTGCTCGACCTGATAAAAGCGAAGGTTGGGGGCTTCGAATATGTGCAGGCAGGTAATCCGCACCCGCGGGCCCAGCTGCAGGCGAATGGACAGGGCCAAACGAAGGGCATGCAGCGAGTGGGCCGAAAAATCCAGGGGCACCAGGATGTGCTGCAACTGGGCCGGCGCCTCAGCGGGAACGACCAGCGCGTTGCCCTGTACCTTTCGGGCCAGGTTCTTGGCCAGAATGCCGTGTTTTTCCTGGTCCGTGCGCTGGCCAATAATGGCCAGATCGGCATTGAGGTCACGGGCATCCTTGAGGAGTTCTTCCAGAGGATTGCCCTCCCGGATGTCGAATGCCAGGTGAACGATTTGCCCCTCCTTCAAGGTGCGGTGCACTTCTTCCTCCAGTTTGTTGACGACTCCCTTCTTGATCTGATAGATGCCGGAAGCCCCCCCGGAGGACTGCTCGAGCTGGGCGACCACGTGCAGAAAATAAGCCCCTCCGACCGGAATTTCACTGCTGAAAAAGTTGAGGTATCGAAGCAGGGGCTCGTCGCTGGCCGACAAAGAAACCGCTATCAGAGCTTGTTGTACCGCATAGGGTTCAATGGGAGCGAGATGGCTTGCCGATGCGCGGGTCAGGGCACTCATAATTCAGATTTCTTCCCCGCCAAGGTAAGCCCGTCCGTGCATGCTGTGCATGATAAAAATCAATGCAACAGCCTGACGTTTATCAGAAGAATCAGGGCTTATCGTACCACTGATCATCGCCGAATCCTTCCCGTCCCTGCTCACTGGCCCGCAAAATGACGATGGCCTGGAGAACGAGTAAAATGGGAAGCAGCACCATGCTGAGCCCCGCGAGCCAGGAATAATGGGGCCAGATGAGTAACAACACCACCAGCAACAGGAGTGCGGCGAAGATCCAGGCCGAAAGTACCTTGTAATTCATAAGTTGGGTAGTTGAACATGGAAAGCGCATCGCGGGCTTAGCCTTCCGGAAACCGCCTGGGCATATCCAGCCAGCGGCCAATGTTGTACACCTCCTCAAAGCCCAGCATGCGCAGGGAAAAGACCACTAAGCCGGCCCGGACGCCCTCCTCGCAGGCAAACATCCAGGGCTTTGGATAGTGTGGCAATTCATTTAATAAGCGCTCGGAGCGGTACCAAGGTATGTTCACTGCTCCCTCAGCGTGCACCAATGCGTACTCCTCCAGCGAACGCACATCGATGAGCGTGCCTTGCTGGTAATTCGGAACTTCTCGCAGTAACATAGCCTGGGTTGTTGGATGAATAAATCGGTTGAACATATAACC